>CABZEG010000025.1 GCA_902524655.1 uncultured Alphaproteobacteria bacterium
TGTGCAAATATCAAGAATAAAGACAGAAAACAAAGTGTTACAATAAAACCAGAAAATTCCTGTAACGACAAATACTGGCTAAGAATTAAAAGTGCTATAATCGTTGCGAAAAGAGGTTCTGTTAAAGCTAAAACGGAGGCGGTTGTGATACCGATAGCTTTAGAGCCAATAAAAAAGAGAACATAACTTAAGACATAAAATATGCCATTACCTAGAATACCTAGCCAACCATAGTTGTTGGTAGGGAACGAAAGCTCCACAGGTACAAATAAGATATATATTATTAACACAATCACACTGAAAAAACTCAACTGTAAGTTTATCGTAACAGAGCCTATCTTATTCACTAACTTCCCTGTGAAGTATATAAATGCGATAAATAATAAGAGACCTATAACACTGATAAAAATACCGTAGAGACTTGTCTCTGATGATTCATCTAAAATTAGAATGCCAAGACCTAATAGAACACCTATGATACTAAACCATTGTGTTCGTGATAAATGTTCCTCTCCTTGAAAAGTTGTAATTAGTGCTACCCCAATGGGAAACAGATAAATGATCATTAAAACAAGAGCGATACTAATGTACTCGATAGCGTGGTAGGTCGATGCGATTAAGCAAACTGAAATGATACTGACAAAAATCAAAGTAGGGATATTGCCTCTATCTACAAAAATGGGTTCCCGCAGACCGTATGTCAAAGGAGCTAGAATTATCAAACCTATAAGGCATCTGGACATTAGCAAAACCATTAGAGATACGCCACTATCCAAAGCAATTTTTGCCGACGTCGGTACGAAGGCAAAAAAGAATGACGACAATAATACAATTGCTATTCCATTCCATCGCTTATTTAGTAACTTAATCATTGTAAATTTGGTGGCTTGTTTAACTACTAGTAAAGTACAAATTGCGGTTTGTATAATTGTTTTTTGTTTACGACCGCTCTGTTTAAACTCTACACTGTACCAGTTAAAGTTATACTTCTGAAAACACATGAAAGAAAATATTGTTTACATAGTGAATCCAATATCAGGAAAGCTATCTAAGAAAAAAAAAATCCGCGTAATTGAAAATATAGATCCAAGCACCAAACCAGAAATAATTTTTTCACAGTCCTTAGAAGATGCTGGTAAAAAGGCTCAGGAGTTTATGTTGAAGAAATATTTAGTTGTTGCCTGTGGAGGTGATGGATTTATTAATATAATTGCCCAAAAAGCAATAGATTACGCTTGTAATATGGCCCTTCTTCCGTTTGGAAGAGGCAATGACTTTGCTAGATCTCTTGATCTCAATACACTGGAAAAGGCTATTGATGCAATAAGGGGTCGCAACTTTAAGTCAGTTAGATATTTAAACGTCGTATTTTCGGATAATAACCGTATCTCGCTTACCAATGCTGGGGTTGGACTATTGAGTGAGGCTTCATTTCGTGCTTCACAGATTCCTGTGCTTAAAGGGCCAATATTATATGCATCCGCTGCATTAATAAGCTTCATTAACTTAAAATCACATAAATATGTTGTTACCACTGATTCCCAAAAAATGGAGATGGACAACCTTATATTAGCAGGGGCTGCTTCAAAATATACCGGCGGTGGGATGTATATTGCTCCCGATGCAAAAAAGTTCCGAGACAAATTAAACTTATTGTTTGCAAAGAAACTTAGTCGACTTCAAGCCGTAAAATTATTAATTATGGTCTTCTCTGGAAGGCATATATTCCATCACGCAGTGACAAATACTCACGTGCGGAGCGTAAAAATAGAAAGTCTCAACTCAGATAAGTGGAGCTCGATTGTCTCTGGAGATGGAGAATACTTAGGGGAATTACCTGTAACAATTCATTTAGGCAAAAGGGCACTAAAAATCGCCCGTTAATGTGAATATCTCAATAAGATAGTATTTATATTATACTAAGAATCAAAATCACTATATTTTTCACTAACAATAATATCTGGATGACCATTTTTGACATTTGGTTGAAAGATAGTTCCAGAAGCTCCATAAATGTAGACATTTCCTGCTTGCAAATTTGGCCGAATGGGTTTTCGGTTTTCATCCAAGACATCGATTATCACTTTTTTAACGATACTTTTAGCCCTGAACATCATGCAAATATACATATCTCCATCCTCTTCTACAAAAATGACATTTGACGCATTTGCTTCTTGGGTGATTTGTTTCTCCAAAATCGTTAAAAATTTTTTTCTTTTGGCAATGGTTGTTAAATATTTTTTTGCCATAAAATACCAGTTTATTTCTACCAATCGACCAAGTAATTTTTCTCTTTCAATAAGTAATTCATTTTCTGACATTATTTCATACTCTTCATAGTCCAGTGATTTACGTAACTTACAACTAATGCTGCAAACAAAAAATAAAACCCTTTCAGTAGACTGACCTCAAAGAAATACGACAATTGTGAGGAAAAGAGAAGAAAACTTATTAGGAATATGTCAACCATAGCCAATTTATGTAAATTTAAATTTTTCAGTCTAGTAATTGGTACGAAATTCGTACATAGCCTCATTAGAGGAATTAAAACACCAAATACCAAAATTGTTCCACCAAGCAAGAAATTTTGTTGGTCAAATAAAGCAATAATTAAGCTATGAATTGAAAACTCCTCCTTAAAAATCCAGAATTCTTGTATCCTTGCAAATGGAGAAAATATCCCTAAAAAAAGAAGAACAGCTTCAATAGCTGAAAAGATAATTTTTATTAACAAATAAGGCCAATCCTCAAATGATTTATGATATAGTCCTAATGATTAAATTAACTTGATTAGTAACGCAACAGCTTCGTTCTTTGTTTGCGTTTTACTTAAAATTAGGAAACACCATGGAGAAATCTTTCCCGAAACTAGATCTCGTGTATTTTAAAATGCGCGCGTTTACAGAAGCTATACAAATGCAATTATGCTATGGCAACGTTCCCTACACCTACTATATGGCGTGGGAATATTTTGAGAAATCTTGGCCAGAAATGAAAAAAGAAATTGGCTTTGGTCAGCTACCTGTTCTTATTGTAGATAACCGAGCCACAATTTGGCAAAGTGGCTCAATAATGCGATATACAGCTAAATTAGCGAATACCCTTCCTGCGAATGAGGAAGATCGAGCAATAGCTGACGCTATATTTGAGTCGAGCCAAGAGCTATTCCAACCCCTCAACGCGACAATAAACTTTAAGACCGGAGAGGAATATGAAGCTCTCAAGAAAACAATTTTAGCCGGTTTTGAGCCAAAGATATTTTATTTCAATAAATATTTAGAAAGCGACAAAAAAGGCCCATTTTTTCTAGGAGAGAATCCTTCATACTGTGATTTCGGGGTATATCATCAATTATCAATGATTCGAGTTCTTGAGCCCACTATCTTCGATGATTGGCCCAAAATAGTGAGCTTTTTTAATGCAATAGAAAATTTGAGTAACGTATCCGAATATCTGAATAGCCGGCCCGAACTAGTTGGAATTAAAGAAGAGCCAAAGCTCATTATTAAAGGTAGAGCAGTACCAACGGGCATGATGCCAGATTAATAGATAGGAATTTAAAATTTTTTAAAACTAAATCTTTTCCAGCTTACACCAGTCGGCTATGAATAAAGCTATTGTCTTTGTTATTTTCCTGACGGAACTCAAGCTTACTCTTTCATCGAAACCATGAATGTTTTCTGAATATGGCCCATATACTAGACAGGGGCAATCCCCATATACCATAAATACCCTAGCATCCAGGTATGCAGGACTGATAAAGCTCTTCATATCTCCTTCGTAAGCAAGAAAATGTGCCTCACCTAATACTTTCTCAGCGTCCGTACCCTCTTCTAAAACATATCCTTTTGCAAAAAATCCATTCCACTCAATTTGAGGAGGATTATTTGAGAGAAAGGCATCACTCAGTGAAGCTTCTCTAATACATTTTTCTATTTCTAATGATTTCTCTTTTGGGTCCCAATCAGGAAAAATTGCAATACGACAGTCAAACTCACACCAAGATGGGACAGAGGAAGCCCAGTCACCTCCCTTTATTTTTCCAACATTAAAATTTATGGGGTGTTCAGTATCTTTATAATATTTAAAATGTGTCTTTTCTGCATTCCACGCCTCCTCAAGTTTTCTCAGTGCTTTTATTATGGGAAAGCATGCTTCAATTGCATTTTGACCAGAACCCGCTTCTCTTACATGTACAGGCAAACCTTTTACACTTACCTTAAACCACAGGACACCAACATTTCCTCTAACCAATTTATCATCTACTGGTTCTGGAATGATTGCAGCTTCGGCATTATATCCCCTAACCAAACATGCTAGTGCACCATTTCCTGTGCATTCTTCCTCTACTACTGACTGAATATGAACACGTGCAGCTGGTTGGTAACCTAAGTTTCTTATGGCATCCATAGCAAATATGTTTGCAACAATGCCAGCTTTCATATCTGCCCCTCCCCTACCATACATCCAATCGCCCTCAATTGCTGGGTCAAAAGGGTTGCGTGACCACATTTCATATGGTCCCTCCGGAACCACATCAATATGGCCATTAAGTATAAGAGATCTGCCTATTTCCGTTTTGGGTCTATGGGTGGCAACTATATTTATTGCATTTGAATAATCTACCTTTACTGGTGAAAATCCTGGGTGATCTTTAATGTCTTCCACATTCACCGTCCACCTATCAAGTGCATAATTCCGCTTTGTCAATTCATCAAAGAGAAAATCTTGAGCTGTATGCTCTTGGCCACGTAAAGAAGGAAATCTAGTTAACTTTTGAGTGAACCTTATTTGATCATCAAAAAGTTTATCAACTTCAGTGTTTATTCTTTTGGAAAGCTCTTTTTCAATCATTAAAATAAGGTATCCCTGTGACCTTTTTTTATACTAGACTATTACATTAATAACTGCATCTCAGTTTAGCAAGGAACATAAATTGTCTACTATCAATATTGAAGAAAGCTGGAGGCAGCGGCTGATTGATGAGTTCAAAAAACCTTACATGCGACAGTTAAGTGATTTCTTGAAGACGGAAAAAAAGGTGGGAAAGGAAATTTTTCCAATAGGATCAGAAATCTTTTCAGCATTTAACTTTACTCCATTTGAAAAGGTAAAAGTCGTAATTTTAGGTCAAGACCCCTACCATGGGAGGGGACAAGCACATGGTCTAAGTTTCTCCGTAAAAGATGGTGTTCAACCGCCCCCATCTCTTGAAAATATCTTCAAAGAGTTAAAATCAGATATTGGCTTAGCCCGACCTAAGTCTGGAAGCCTTGAAAAGTGGGCGAAAGAAGGTGTTTTGCTGTTAAATACTGTATTGACCGTTGAAAAGAGTAAACCAGCATCCCATCAGAGTAAGGGCTGGGAAATCTTTACCGACAAAGTACTTTCTTTACTAAATGAAGAGAAAACAAATTTGGTGTATATTTTATGGGGAAAAAAAGCCCAGGAAAAAGGGACCTTTTTAAACGGGGATGCAAATCTAATTATAAAGAGTGCTCACCCTTCACCATATTCAGCTGCAAATGGATTTTTTGATTCAAAACCATTTTCAAAAACAAACGAGTATTTAGATGGCAATGGTCTTTCCCGTATTAATTGGGAACTGTGAATAAGTATTAAGATATTAATCTATAAGTGGTATATTAAAACTGAAAATAATGTAGGAGATAAAAATGAAAGTAATAGCCTTAGCAAAATATAATGAGTCAGCATGGAAGGGTATGATTGGAAGCAGTTATGCTGAAAGAAGAAAAGTAATGGAAGCTGTTGTTACCAGCGCAGGCGCTACACTTACAGATATGATGTTTACTCGTGGTCAATACGATATCGTAGTCACCTTTGAAGTTCCATCTGAAGATGTCGCTTTAGGCGCGGCCATTGCCGTTAATGCTAGCGGTGCGATCAAAGATCTCGTAACGCTGAGCGAGATTGATATAGATAGCGCTCTCAAGACGGCGAAGAGTGTTGCTAGTGCCTACTCTCCTCCAGGAACCTGATATAGGCTCTATGACCACTCCTGTATTTCTGGATAAAACCGTTTTCTCCACTCCAAGACTTTTGGATTCATAACTTTCATCCAAAATTGTGGG
The DNA here is from genome assembly GCA_902524655.1 of uncultured Alphaproteobacteria bacterium. Classification (GTDB taxonomy): domain Bacteria; phylum Pseudomonadota; class Alphaproteobacteria; order Rhodobacterales; family Rhodobacteraceae; genus CACIJG01. Next base: position 6,093 of record CABZEG010000025.1, read on the forward strand.
ATTAAACTCATGAGCACCATCAGAGGATAGCCAAAAGGTAATTGAGGCGCGTCTTCTGAGTCATATGATTGAAGATGTTGATATTTCTTGTTTGGTCTCGCATGGTGATCAGAGTGCTTTTGAAGATTAATTAGCAAAAGATTACTCGCGTGGTCGTTAGCATTCCAGCTATGATGCGGCCGGGTAGGCTCAAACTTTCCATTGTCTAACTTTTGTCTGACAAGACCGTAATGCTCAATGTAATTTACGACCTCCAAGTGTAGTACTGCGATCAAAGCTTGTATGAAAAAACATACAGCGCCGAGTATTCCTCCGATTAGGATAGATAGCAATAGAAAGAAAAGCATGAGCCCAAAATAAATAAAAAAAGGATTTTGGAAATCCCAGAATGGCAAGTTTTTCTTCTGCAATAGCTCCTTCTCTGTGTTCCAAGAAGACAAAAAACATTCGGGAATAACACGGATAAAAAATTTATAAAAGTTTTCCCCATATCTTGCGGTAACCGCATCTTTGCGTGTTCCAACGTGCCGGTGATGGACGAGAACATGTTCCGTTCTAAAATGACCATACAACGACATCCCCATTAGAAGGTCTGATAAAAATCTCTCGATCCTTGTTTTTTGATGCATAAGTTCATGTGCAAATACAATCCCGACTGCTCCTGATATTATGCCTTGAACTATCATAAGAAAAAATGCTTCCGTACCGCTGAGATGATCAAACATAAATATTGCCATTAAACTGCCAAAAATCAAAAAGAACTGAACGGGAACCCAACCATAAAGAATGTACTTATATCGGTCATCCGATCCACCACTACCCTCGGTTGGCTTAATTAGCTTCTTTCCTATCAAAGCATCAAAAAATGTAATCACTACGTACCCAAAAATAGGCACAAGGAGTATTGTCCACCCCCCGAATATCCACGAGATTATCATTAATGGTACAAAAATATAAGGAAGACCGAACTGAAAAGCCGGCGTTATTTCGCTCGTGTAGTTTTCTGTAGCAGTATTGTTCATCTATCCCCCTCCATAGAGATAAAAAGTATTTGGTTAATTTCAAGGACCATAGTTATACTTTAATTTAAAGATAATTTCTATTAGTTTTACATTTGAACTAAAAAAGGAGCAAAGATGAGCACAGTAATGAAAAAATCATTTGATAATCCAGATGAAGTGAGAGCGCCTGACAAGGCAAAGGTATCTGTCTGTGATCTAGGAGGAATAGCAGCTGCAAAGCTTGTTCTTCAGCCAGGCTGGAGTTGGGAAACATGTGTCAAACCAATGGTTGGAGGAGAAAGCTGTCAAGCAAAAAACGTTGGAACAGTGATTTCTGGTCAAATGGCTGCCAAGCATAACGACGGTACAGAACAGGTTTTTGGGCCTGGTGATGTTTATGTTATTGAACCTGGTCACAATGGTTGGGTAGTAGGTGACGAAGAAGTAGTAGCGTTCGAATTTAACTCAACCGCAGCGCAAACATACGCGAAGACCGATTAAGCGGTTTATAGCTTTAAATAAATCAAAATGGTGTCACTTAAAAGTCATTTAGGTTGAGTTACTTATGTCTCATAGTTCAATTGACTTTTACATCGACATAAAAAGTCCCTACGCTTACTTGGCGTTAGACCCTGCAATTAAAATGTTTGATCAACTGGGATTACAGTGGAATCTATTGCCATACACTCTGGATATTGCTGACTATTTAGGAAGTGCAACAGTCAATAACGAAGGGAAGATAATCTCTTCAAATAGAACAGCACATCAGTGGCGCAGGGTTAAATATTCCTACATGGATTGCAGAAGGATGGCTAATCTACAAGGGAAAACAATTTTAGGTACTCAAAAAATTTGGGATAGCTCATTATTTTCTATGGCTCATTTATGGGTCAAAGAAAAATCGGAAAAAACTTTGTTGCCTTTTTTGCGCGAGTCTTTTCAATTGTTTTGGAAGAGAGAGCTAGACATAGAAAATGAAAATGTGCTTTTAAATTTAATCGACAAATTTCAACTTGATAGTGCTGATTTCATATCTTGGAAGAGCAACAATCAAAACTGTGTGACCTCTTTGATGGATACCGCACTATCTATGGGCATATTTGGGGTGCCAACCTTTGTCTTTGAAGAAGAAATATTTTGGGGAAGTGAGAAATTAGCTCTAATTAGTGCAAAGGTTACGGAAGATTACTCAGCTTTAACTTAAGTTTTTTTAAATCCTTTTTTTGTGGCCTAAGTCTCTTATTGATGCGAAGAGGACGAACCAATAAAATCTAATTTTTGCGTATATGCCTTTTCGTGATTTGAGCAAATCGTACTTTTCTAGTCCACATTTTGTTTTTATAAAATAATTCATAAAAGTTGCATTCATTATTTATTTTCGTAAAGTTCACGTTCATACATTTCTATAATGTCGCTTTCTTTTTTTATTTCACAGTTTAATCCGGTCTGATCTTCAATCATTTCATAAAGCGTGGGTATGGGTCTTATATCAGGCCAGCTTTCAGGCTTCCATAGACCTGATCGAAGTAGTGCTTTGCCACAATGCAGAAATACTTTTGTTGGTTTAATAACTGTAACTGTCTTTGGTAAATTAGATTTTAATTTATGTTTTTCGAGAACTTTTGGATCGTTTGATATCGTGGCTTTCCCTTGAACTCTAAGTGTTTCTGTTACCTTTGGAATGAAAAATATAAGGGATACAGTTGCGTTTTTAGAAATATTTAGAAGCCCGTCTATCCTATTGTTTCCAGGTCTGTCAGCTATTTCGATGCGATCATCAGATATAACTTTAACAAAACCTTTTGGATCACCCTTGGGTGAGAGATCAATATCTTCACCGTCAAAAGTCCCCATGACCAGAAAATTTGATGCATTTATAAAACTGACACTATGTGGATCCAAGCTTTTCATTATCTTCGCAGATGCTTTCTCAGTAGCAGGACCATAAAGATTTCTTAATTGAATTTCATCCATCGTGCATTTTTTGTAGTTGAAACAGTTCTATAATAAACTATTTTTAAACAAGTAATATAAAAAACAAGAGGTATGAAAAATGAGCGTCGAACTGTACTATATCTGTCTATATGGACTTCTAATTATAGCAACTACCCTTGTCCAACAGCTTACCAGCTTGGCAAACGTTGGAATTATGCCCGTGTTTAGTAGTCGAGAAGGCGTAAATTTTTCAGGTATGACCGGACGATTAGAGCGCGCCATTCTAAATTGTGTGATAGCACTCGCGATGATAGGTCCAGCAATCCTAGCACTTGTAATGACCGAAAACAGCAGTGCAAATACTAATTTGGCTGTTCAAGTTTTCTTTTGGGCTCGTATCGTTTACGTAATCGCATATGGGTTGAATATTATTGGATTAAGATCTGCAGGTTGGATTGCGAGTTTATTAAGTATCCTCTATTTGTATTGGTCAGCATTGTCGATCAGCTAACTTTTTGGAAATAAACAACAATATTATTAGAAAATAGAGAGCTTTATGGAAGCTATAGATCAGCTGATCAATTACAACAGAACGACTGGTTTACTCCAATCCGTAGCGGGTAGAAATGCCTGGGATCAGGAGACAATGATGCCATCTAAGAGTGGAAATTCTCGGGCGATGGAAATGGGTGCACTTGAAGAAGTTATTCACGATAGAAAAAAAAATTCAATAGTCAGAAAGTTATTGGAGGAGGCCGAACCTAAAACACCTTTTCAAAAAAGAGCTTATACACTAATAAAAAGAGACTTTGACAGAGCTGTAGCTATACCGAGCGAACTTGCATCTGATTTGGCTGCAACCACATCGTTAGCTCAAATGGCCTGGCAACAAGCTAGACAAAATAACGATTTTTCTGAGTTTTCACCTCACTTAAAGAAGGTAATTGATTTAAAGAGAGAAGAGGCATCCCTTCTATCTCCTAGTGGAGATTTATACGATGGGTTAATAAATGATTACGAATTTGGAATGACAAAAAAAGAGACCTCGAGTATTCTTGAAGAAATTAAGCCAAGACTTTTAGATTTGCGGCAGAGAATAAGTGAATCAAAACTTTCCAAACCTGTATTAGAAGGCGACTTTAATAATGAAAAACAATTAAAACTCGCCCATGAAATTGCAAAGACATTTTTCTATGACTTTGGTAGAGGAAGGATTGATACTGTAGCGCATCCTTTTTGTTCAGGTGGTGGGGATGATGTACGAATTACTACCCGAGTCGACAGTACGGACCCATTTAACTGTTTATACAGTACTATTCACGAAGTGGGGCACGCTTGCTATGAACAAAACGTGTCTTCAGACTTTTTACACTCGCCTCTCGGTTCTGGAGTTTCTTTAGGCATTCACGAAAGTCAGTCTAGGATATTTGAGAACCAAATTGGGAGATCTAGGCAATTTACTAGGTGGCTGTTTAAGAAAATGAAAAGCTATTTTGGAGAATTTGGAATTAGAGATGAGGAAGAATTCTACCGTTTGGTTAATAAGGTTGAAACCGGTTTTATTAGAACTGAAGCAGACGAAGTTCACTATAATCTACATATTATGCTTCGCTTTGAGCTCGAATTAGAGGTAATTGGAAAAAATTTGGAAGTTCCGGATTTGCCCGAGGCCTGGAATGCAAAATTCAAGGAATATTTTGACCGTAACGTTGAAAAAGCCTCTGATGGAATTCTCCAGGACGTTCATTGGTCAATCGGTGCATTTGGGTATTTTCCAACCTACACTTTAGGTAACTTAAATGCCGGTTGTTTATTTGAAAAGATGCAAAAAGATATTCCTGATCTTGCAGACGGATTTGAGAAAGGTGATGTGTCATTAGCAACCACTTGGTTAGCAGAGAACATACATCAGCATGGAAGCCTATACGAACCTGCTGACCTGATCAAAAAAGCTACAGGAAAGGCTTTTACGCCTGAGCCCTTTTTGAATTATTTAGATGAAAAGTTTTCCGATATATACGAGGTCTAATCTCTAAAATTTATAAATTGTAAAGGAAGAGGTAAATCGAGCTTTTTTGCTAACGAAATAACTTCCTGAAGACTATCTTTCTTTTGCCCTGAAACCCTAAGCTCATTACCTTGTATTTTTACCTGCACTTTTAACTTACTCTGCTTGACAGAAGAAATAATTTTCTTTGATGTGTCCTGTTCAATCCCCTCCAGCAAATCATAGTTTTGCCTTACTCGATTACCTGAAGCGCTTTCCGTTGATTTAACTTTTAGGGCTTTGGGGTCTATACCTCTTTTAACAAAATGGCCTATTAAAAGTTCGTTAACTTGTTTTGCTTTCAAGTCATCTTCTGTTTCTACAGTTAACAAGTTCTCATTTCTCTCAATATCGGTCTTCGAACCTTTAAAATCATATCGCTGGTTGATCTCTTTACTAGCATTAAAAATCGCATTCTCAACTTCCTGCATATCCAATTTACTAACAATATCAAAACTAGGCATTTCCTCTAAACTCCCTTCACCATATAAAAAAATTGCTTTGTTGTCATTTTACAATAAATAAACCCCAAACTTAACTCATATTTAGATTCAGAAAAATTACAATATTTTTAAGTCTCACAATGATGTATGATAAAAACTTCGAGTGGAGCCGGATAATTTATAATGGAAAAGCAAAATAAACAATCAGAGCCTAGCTTTTATGTAAATTTTAAGAAAGTTTACGCACGTAATATAGACAGCAATATAAGCTTGCTAAATTTTTTGAGGCATAATTGTAAATTTACTGGGACAAAAGAGGGGTGCTCAGAGGGAGACTGTGGTGCATGCTCTGTATTGATTTTTGATGAAAAAGGATCCTTAGCACCAGTAAACTCTTGTATTTTAAAGGTGGGACAAATAATTGATAAAAATATAGTAACAATTGAAGGTGCTAGCAAATTAAGCTCTGCTAAACCTTTAATTCAAGCACTGAACTCCGAGGCGGCGTCGCAATGTGGGTTTTGCACACCTGGCTTTGTAATGGCAGCGCTTGCATTAAAAGAAAAACATAAAAGCCCTTCTGAGAGCGTCATCCATGACTATCTATCTGGAAACTTATGTCGCTGTACAGGGTATAGACCAATAGTGAACGGGATCCAATCTCTTAAAGAAAAAATAAGGTTTCCAATGCCCATAAATAGTAAAGGCCCAAAATTAAAGACCGCAATTTTTGGAGAGACAACTTACATCTACCCAGACTCTAAAAAAGAACTAATTGAATTTATATCAAAGGAAAAAAATTATACTGTTTTGTCTGGAGGTACAGACTGGAACCTTGAAGCGGAAGACTCCAATTTTAAAGAACAGAAAATATTATTTCTGAATAATATTAGAGAAATGTCTACAATTAAGACCAAGAATTCATCATTTGAAATAGGAGCTTGTGTTACACTATCTAAATTCGAAGAGTTATGCCGTGAATTTTTCTCCCCCTTTCTGGATACAATTATTAGGTTTGGTTCTCCACAGATTAGAACAGCCGCAACAGTTGGAGGGAATCTTGGGACATCGAGCCCTATAGGTGACCTAGCTCCCCTATTTTTCGTATTGGAGGCTGAATTGTCTCTACTCGGTCCAAAAGGAGAAAGAATTATTCCGATTAAAGATTTTTTTAAGGGATATAGAAAAAACGCTCTAAAACGCAATGAGCTTATATACAAGGTTAAGGTACCAAAAACAAAAAAGGAAGATTCAATTTTTTCTTGGAAGCTATCAAAAAGGTATGATCAAGATATATCAACTTTATCGCTGGCAGCCAAATTTAAGATGGATAAAAACCACACTATAGAGAATATTATTTTATCTGCAGGGGGCGTAGGACCCACGCCTTTGTTATTAGATAAAACGGGTAAATTATTAAAGGATAGTAATCTACGCTTTAACGAAAAATCTCTAATAACTGCTTTAAGTCATGATATTTCTCCAATAAGTGATCTTAGAGGGACAGCAAAATATCGATCGGCTGCAATGGTTGGATTGATAAAAAAAATGCAAAGATCCGCCATAAGTGGTGAGAAACAACATTCGATAATGAGTATTTGATGGCGTTAGATAACAAAAATAATATTTCAGTTGGAAAGTCTCACTACCAAGACTCGTCTTTTAGACAACTTACGGGCAGAGCCGAGTACATAGACGATATTCCATTGTCAGAAAATACTTTGCATGGAGCTCTTATCCTCTCAGAAATACCATCAGGTATGATAACTTCTATTGAGACCGAAAAAGCAAAAAAATTTGATCCAAGCATTACAGTTATTACAGCAAAAGACATACCTGGTAGGAATGATATAGCGCCTATTTTTGCGGATGAGCCAATCTTTGCAGAAAAAGAGGTGACTTATGTAGGCCAACCTATCGGGCTCATTGTTGCTTCATCAATGGAGAGAGCAAGGGCAGCTGTAAATGAAGTGAAGATTGTCTATAAAAAAGATAAAACACCGATATTAGACTTGGATTTAGCGTTCAAGAAAAAAAACTTCTTTTTAAAACCAATTCACTTTGAGAGAGGTAAGGCAAACGAACAGATTAAGCAGGCACCCCATAAACTTAAGGGTTCATTTTCTATGGGAGGTCAAGATCACTTTTATTTGGAGACACATATTGCTCTTGCCATTCCGCATGAAAACTCTGAGTTCACAATCTGGTCAAGCACACAACACCCAACTGAAGTCCAGCATGGTGTATCCAACGTTTTAAATATTCCCGCAGCCAAGATCTCTAGTAAGGTCAGGAGACTTGGCGGTGGCTTTGGAGGTAAAGAAAGCCAGTCAACAATATACGCCGCCATAGCAGCTCTAGGAGCATACATTTTGGATAAGCCTGTTAAGCTTCGTCTTAATCGCAAAGATGACATGGCATCATCTGGGAAACGTCATGACTTTGAAGTGAAATACTCCGTAGGTTTCAACGAAAAAGGAAAAATTAAGGGATTAGATATAACATTGCTTAGCAATGCAGGTAATGTCTGCGACCTGTCAGCTCCTGTAATGTCGAGGGCATTGACCCATTTAGATAATTGTTACTCTTTTAGAGATTTTACAGCACGAGGCTATATATGCAAAACAAACACCGTTTCCAACACGGCGTTTAGAGGCTTTGGTGGCCCTCAAGGAATGCTTGCAATTGAGACTATTCTTGAAAGAGTTTCTCGATTTCTAGGAATCGATTTAGATGCGCTTAGACGTGAAAATTATTATTCCCCTAAAAATGGAATTAAAACACCCTATGGGCAAATAGTTAAAAATATTAAAATTGAAAAAATAATAAATGAGATGGAAACTTTCGCAGGTCTAGAAAAAAGAAAGCTTCTTGTAGAAAGGTTTAACACGTCGCAAATTAATAAAAATCAGCCTTACAGAAAAGGAATTGCCTTCATGCCTGCCAAGTTTGGTATATCTTTTAATAAAGTATCCTTAAATCAAGCAGGAGCTTTAGTCCATGTATACACAGATGGTTCGGTGAGACTAAATCATGGTGGAACAGAGATGGGACAAGGCCTATTTATTAAGGTGGCTCAGGTTGTCTCAGAATGTTTCAACATTCCTATCGACTATGTACATATTTCTGGAACAAATACAGATGAGGTCCCAAACACCTCAGCTACAGCTGCATCGTCTGGCTCCGATATTAATGGTATGGCTGCGTGGAAAGCAGCTAATGTTATTAAACAGAGAATGCTTAAACATGCGAGCAAAGTTTTTCAAAAGCCACCCTCTTCTATTGAATTTAAGAACGGTCTGATACTAAGCGGAAATAAAAGCATGACCTTTAAGGAATTAGCGTTTTCCTGCTGGGAAAATCGCATATCTCTTTCATCAACGGGCTTTTATAAAACACCAAAAATCTCATGGGATCAGGAAAAATTTAAGGGAAGCCCCTATTTTTATTTCACATGGGGAGCGGCAGTATCCGAAGCAATTATAGATATTGATACAGGAGAAAGTCGAATACTTAGGGCAGACATCATTCAAGACTGTGGGAGCTCTCTCAACCCCCTAATTGATAGAGGGCAGATAGAAGGAGGTTTCATCCAGGGTATAGGATGGCTTACGTGTGAAGAACTATATTTTAATCCAGAAGGCAAACTTTTAACTCTTGGCCCCTCTACGTATAAAATACCTGGAAGCCGAGATGTACCACCTGAATTTAATATTAAGCTATTAGAGAATACTCCTAATGAAGAGAAGACAATATTTAGATCTAAAGCTGTCGGTGAGCCCCCTTTATTACTATCGATTTCTCACTTTTTGGCTTTAAAAAATGCCATCTCGATGGCTAGCGAAACATCAAATGCAGATTTATTAAATGCTCCCGCAACACCTTCAAAAATTTTAGCCGCGGTGCATAATGATCACTCTATGTAAATCTCATTACCATTGCGTTGAAAAAAAAACTCTCTTAAATTTTCTTTGCCTGCATCCAATGCTGATGATCTATCGATAACCAAAAAATCTTGAGCTGTATTAACGAGCAGTGGAAAATGCCAAACTTTTGGATTGTAATTTATACCTACATCACCTGGCACTTCGAAATACTTGATTGAAGAAAGATCTGGGGATCCGTCCTTATCATTTGCCACGACTACTTGCCAATCTATTTTTTGTATTGGCATAAAAGCTTGAGACGCCAGAGGGTGCATCTCCAGATAATCAATTTTTATCGGTCTTTTTCTAGGAGTAGCAGAAAATATTGAAATGATTGGATTAGCTTTTTTGTCAAGTACTTGTACCGTCGCTACCTCATCAAACCTCTCACAATATCCCTGATTTATCAGAAATTTATTATTTTCCATCCCTTTTGAAATTACATCACCAAAAGGTTCGAATAACTTCTGGCTTACGGTCAGCTTTTCTAAATTTAAATGCATTTTAGCTTACTGGTTGACCAAAAATTCGAAATCTCGAAACTCCCCCATCAGGATAGATGTTTAATCTCACGTGGGAGACCGTTTTTTCGTGTAAGAAATCATTTTTTCCAAAGTTATGAATAAAGTCTGGTTTGCATTTTTTCTCATCTAAAAAAAATTCCCAGTTACTAGAAGCTTCAAATGCTTTTATTTTGTCCTTTTCATTTTTTAAATCAATTGTTTGAATTGAAGCTCTATCTGGAAAATTACCCTTGAAGTGACAGGTATCTATTTCTATATTCGAAATCAGCCCAGGTGTTCCTAACTTAATGATTATAAAATCATTTCCAGGGACACGTCTACGCCGAGTCTCCCACCCGTCACCCATTGTATTTCCTCTACCTTCGGACAGGAGAGCATTTACGTTGCCATAGTGTGCGTTATTATACCCAACAATTTTGCCCCCATTTTTTAGAGCAGATAATTCTAAATCTTTGGACGTATCCTGAGAAAAGGGAATAAGATCTCCAAAAAGTCTTAGCCGCGCTACACCTCCATCTGGGAAAATATTTAATCTTACATAGGTTACATGTTCATTTTTTAAGAGCTTAAATTCATTTATGTGATCTCCTTTCAAAATCTGTTTTTCAAGGAGTGTATGCCAGTCCAAAGATCCTGTTTCATAACTATGGTTAGATGAGAAATCCAGCGAGGCAGCTGGCGGATAGTTCCCAGTAAAGTGACTAGTATCAATTATTGCATCCTCTATAGAACACCTGCCTCCTAAGCCAATAATAGCCCAGTCGTTTCCCTCTTCTCTTTTTCTACGGCTTTCCCAACCATCCATCCATTTTCCATGATCATCATATTTATCATCAACGAAAATGGGATCAGCGTCATTTAACATTCGATCACATTTTGCAAAAAAGTCGTCAGACACATCAATTATTTTTGCCCCTGCTTTCGGTGATGCCAAATTAACCTTTTTTGACATTATTAATTTGTCTTCATTTTTCATGTGGTAGCACCTTTCTCCAATGCCTCGCAATTCCTATTCTAGTTGTAAACCAGACATCGCTGAATGACTGAATGTAATCAACAAACTTTTTTAGTGCCGGGAACCTTCCCGGTTTTCCAATTATACGGCAATGAAGTCCAATGTTCATAATCTTAGAACCTTCATGCCTTTCTTCGTAGAGACAGTCAAAACTATCCTTAAGATAATTAAAAAAATGCTCGCCATTATGAAATCCTTGCAGGGTTAGAAATCTCATGTCATTAGTATCAAGAGTGTAAGGTATAATTAAGTGCGGTTTTTTTGTCATTTTAGACCAAAATGGTAAGTCATCACTATAGTCATCTGAGTCATAAAGAAAGCCTCCTTCTTCACAAACCAAATCTCTTGTATTCTCTGAGGTACGACCTGTGTACCAACCCATAGGTCTTTCTCCACAAATTCTTTTTTGAATCTCTATTGCTTTTTGCATGTGCTCTTTTTCAATAGCTCTGGGCACATCTTTATAATTTATCCATCTTAGTCCATGGGAACAAATCTCATGATTATCTTTTAAAATTTGATCTACAATTCTTGGATTCTCTTGCAAAGCTTGTGCTACAGCAAAAATTGTTATCGGGATTTGTCTTTCTCTGAAGAGTTTTAAAATTCGCCAAACACCAGCTCTAGTACCATATTCATATAAACTTTCCATCGACATATGTCGTTGACCAAAAAATGGCTCGGCACCTATGATCTCTGAAAGGAAAGTCTCGGAATGCTTATCTCCATAGATGATTGAATTTTCACCACCTTCTTCTAAGTTCAAAACAAATTGAACCGCCAACTTTCTACCCCCTGGCCAGCTAAAGTGGGGAATTTCGCCATGGTAACCTTCTAGATCTCTGAGTTTTGTTTCCATGCTGCTCACTTCTCTTCTCTTAATATTTCCTCGATCTTATGAAAAAGGTTTGCGTACAATAATCGCTCTTCGTCTTCTAAAAAAGTAATATTGCCTGGTGGCATCGCCCGTGACGCTGCAACCTGTTTATAAATAGTTTCATAGTTATTAATCAAGTGACTAAATTCGTTAAAATAAATTCCTTTAGGAGGTTTTTTCATTCCTTCCCAAGATGGCTCCATAACATGGCAAGTGGAACATTTATAAGCCGTCACCTCCATTATATTATCTTTGAATTCTTTTGAAAATGAGCCTTCGATTAGGCTTAGCTTTTCTGGCGATAGTTGATCCAAACTAGGTTCGTCAACCTCAGACAACATTAGAGAACCCCATGATAGGATTACAATTGGAACAGCAACCCAATACGGGCTCTTGTTACCAGCGTGTCTCTCATTAAAAAAATGTCTAACAAGACCTCCTATAATAATGGTCAATACAATTATTACCCAAGAATAGGAGGTAGCATAGGCGGTAGGATAATGATTGCCGATCATTATAAAGATTACAGGAAGGGTCAAATAGTTGTTGTGAAGAGATCTTTGTTTTGCACGGATACCAAATTCAGGGCTGGGTGTCTTCTTGGCGATTAATTGTGCTACAACTTTTTTCTGACCTGGAATAATTACCATCAGAACATTTGCTACCATTATCGTACCAAGAGTTACTCCCATCTGCATAAAAGCCCCTCTCGAACTTAGTAATGAATAGGATGCCCAAGACAAAAATGCAAAAAATATTAATAGTACGATTGACAATACTAAATTAGATTTGCCAACCAGCAATCTGCATATTAGATCGTATATCACCCATCCAAATATAACACCGGCTATTGATATTAAAACAGCAGCAGTTTTGGATAATTCAATTTTTTCATAATCTATTAGATATAGTTCAGCACCAAGATAGTAGACGAGAATGAATAGCGCTGCACCAGTAATCCATGTAGCATAAGCCTCCCACTTAAACCAAGTTAAGTGATCGGGTAGATGATTTGGAGCCACGAGATATTTTACCAAATTATAAAAACCACCACCATGAACTTGCCAAGCCTCTCCATGTGCCTTTTTAGGCAATGAGGGTGATTTTCTTAAACTTAGGTCGAGCGCAATAAAATAAAAGCTAGATCCTATCCATGCAATTCCAGCAATTACATGGAACCATCGAACCATAAATTCTATCCACTCAAGATAATCAAAATCCATGCTTAACTGCCTCGATAGGTACTGTAGCCGAACTTAGATAGTAACAGAGGGACATGATAGTGTTGCTTTAAGTTATTAATTTGAAAGCAGATTGAAATATTATCAAAAAATAAATCCGTTTCTTTCATTTTATGTTTTGCCACCAAATATTTTCCAGCATGAAATACCATTTCATACCATCCCTCTCGAATATTAGACTGATCAAATATTGGCTTATTTAATCTTCCATCAGAATTGGTTACAAAATTAGCAATCAATTCTTTCCTGTCTGAATGCGTAGTATAAAAACTAATTTCAAGTGAATCTGCAGGTTTCCCTTGCGTCAAATCTAAAACATGTGTGGTAAGACCTGTCATTTATTAAAAGCTTTTTTTTTTTCGTTATTACATGGTAACTATAACGAGACAAAAAACAACCAAAGAAAAGGCAAACTTTGGAGCAAGAAAAATTCATTAGGTATTATGGCAGCTTGTATGAAAATTCACCTCATATAGCGCTTGCAATATACGAGCACCAGCGTTTGGATACGTTGTCACCCTTGGAAATATTGAGCTTAATGAAGGACTACGTAACCAAGATGGATCATCAATCCAAAATGAAACTAATTTTAGAACATCCAGAATTAGGAATTAAGAACGGACAACAGAACAACCTAACAGCCCATTCAAAGAAAGAACAAAACCGAGCTGGTCTGGATAATCTTTCTGGAAGTGAATATAATCTATTGAGCGTGTTAAACAAAGACTACATGAATAAATTCAAATTTCCTTTTATTATCGCTGTATCAGGCTTAAAAAAAGAAGAAGTATTTAGAAATATTAAGGTAAGGCTACAAAATACTGTTGAAACAGAGTTTGATACAGCTATAGAGGAGATACACAAAATCGCAGAAATAAGGCTGAAAAATCAGCAGTAAGGTTATTTAATTTTTTTACCAGAAATAAATACCGAGTCTATCACTCGATCATCTCCTAAGGTCTGAAGGATGAATAGTTCTTCTTCAATCGTTTTACATTTTTCCATTCTATGTCTCATTAAAGGAGTACTTTTACTATTTAAAACTATCAAGTCAGCATAGTTTCCGGTCTTGATTGTTCCGATTTGATCCTGAAGTCCTAGACACTCTGCATTACCCATAGTTGACCAAAAGTATGAAGCTAGGGGATTAAGGCTATAGTTTCCTAATTGCTGAATTTTGTACGCTTCGTCCAGCGTTCTTAACATTGAGAAGGATGTACCGCCTCCTACATCTGTTGCTATTGCGGTTCTTACTCCTTTCTCTTCTAACTCTTTAAATTTAAATAGCCCACTTCCAAGAAATAGGTTTGATGTTGGGCAATGGACAGCAATAGACTTTGTTTCTTTCATTCTCTCAATCTCGTTCATTTCCAAGTGTATAGAATGAGCTAATAATGTTTTGTTCGAGAGCAACTTATATTTGTCATAGATAGATAAGTAATCTTTTTGATCTGGAAATAGTTCTAGTGTTGTTTTAATTTCGTCTATATTTTCAGATAGATGCGTTTGCACATAACATGATTGATTTTCAGCACATAAGGTTTGAGAAACTTCCATCAACTCAGGAGTTGAGGTTATTGCAAATCTAGGTGTTATTGCATATTTGCAACGGCTGACATTATGCCACTTACTAATTATCTCTTTGCTACTTAAATAGCTTTTATCTGCTTTCTCTAGAACTGTATCTGGCGCATTTCTATCCATCAACACGTTACCAGCAATAACACACATGTTTCTTCTATGCGCTTCCTGAAATATATATTCTACTGAATTAGGGTGCACTGATCCAAATGAAACGGAAGTTGTAATACCATTATGATTTAATAAATCTAAAAATATTTTTGACTCTCTTTCACAATGCTTATCATCAACAAATAAGCTTTCGTTTGGGAAAGTATATTTATTCAGCCATTCAAGTAATTTTGTTCCATATGAAGCGATTACCTGTGTTTGGGGGAAATGATTGTGTAGATCTATGAACCCAGGAAAGATTATTTTAGATCCAAAATCTATTGTTTCAGTATTCTCGTATTTCTTTCTAAGTTTGGAATAATCGTCAACTTCAATGATAATTCCCTTATCATCAAATGCTACTCCGCCTTTTTCTAGATAGATGTAGCTACCGGTATCATTAATATCTTCTGGTTTCCTTAAAAACGAAAAAATTCTTCCTTTAAATATTTTCATTTTTTACCAAATCTCCAAAAAAAAGGCCCTTGGTAGGGCCTTTTCCCACTATCAAATTTACCTTATTGCGGGATATCACCCTCAATACCTTCAACATAGAAGTTCATGCCTAGTAAAGTACCCATGTCAGCTGTTTCGCCAGCTTTTAGCCATGGCGAACCATCTTGCTTATTGATTGGACCTGTAAAGGAATGAAGTGTTCCCGAAGCAATACCATCTCTGATTTCCATTGCCTCTTTCTTTACACTGTCTGGAATCTTATCGGAAAGAGGTCCAATAATGACCATGCCCGCTCCAATTCCATCGAAAGTTTGCTCAGCACCCTTCCAAGTTCCGTCCATACCCTGTTTAACCTTTTTTACATAATATGGAGCCCATCCATTGATAATAGCCGTCAAATGAGCATTAGGGCCAAAGGCACTCATATCGGATGCCTGACCAAAGGCATACACACCCGCTTCTTCAGCGACGGTCATTATGGCAGAACTATCAACGTGCTGTAATATGACGTCTGCTCCCTGGGAAATTAAGGTTTTTGCGGCATCAGCCTCTTTAGCAGGGTCATACCATGTGAAAATCCAGATAACTTTGAATTCCACATTTGGATTAGCTTTCTTTGCGGCAAGATAAGCAGAATTTATCCCTCTTACAACCTCTGGAATGGGATATGATGCGACATATCCAATTGTATTGGATTTGGTCATCTTTCCTGCAATATGTCCTGCCACTGTTCTGCCTTCATAGAACCTCGCACTATAAGTTGAGACATTATCGGCAGTCATATATCCAGTGGCATGTTCAAATTTTACTTTTGGGAACTTCTTTGCAACATTTAGCACGGGTTCCATGTAACCAAAAGATGTAGCAAAAATCATATCTGCCCCAGAGAGAGCCATTTGGGTCATTACGCGTTCAGCGTCAGCACTTTCTGGAACATTTTCTTGGAAGACTGTTTCTACTTTATCTCCGAAAGCCTCATCCACAGCTTTTCTCCCAACGTCATGTTGATAATTCCAACCGTGGTCCCCTGGAGGACCAATATATATAAAGCCTACTTTATAATCCGCCGCAATAGCGATACTTGAAGTAATCACCATTGATATGAATAAAAAAGAAGCTGAAAAATATTTCATAAATTGTCTCATATTCTCTCCATTTTTAAATAAGTGTTATGTTATCTTCACAAACGATCTACCTAAACATCCCGGAGCTCCCCTATTCCCGCGGAATCGACTCATTGATATTACCACTAAAGCTAATATCGTTGCAAGATATGGAGCCATAGATAATAACGCAATGTTTATATTTACCCCAATTGCTTGCAAGTTTAGCTGAAGAATTGTTATACCGCCGAAAATATAGGCTCCTATAAGTAACCGAAAGGGTCTCCATCCCGAAAATACAACGAGAGCAAGGGCAATCCAGCCTGCCCCGGCCGTCATTCCCTCTGTCCATTGTGGAACTCTCACGAGTGATAGATATCCTCCTCCAACTCCGGCCATTGCTCCACCAAAAGTAATAGCCAAAAACCGGATAGTTACTACTCTGTAACCTAATGAATGTGCTACATCATGATCTTCCCCTACTGATCTGACAATGAGTCCTGCTCTCATACGATTAAGAAAGTACCATATGACTAGCACAGATATTAGCGATAGATAAACTATCAAATCATGTTGGAAAAACATTGTTCCGAGTACTGGGATTTCACTTATAAAAGGAATTGAAATGGTTGAAATTTGTGGTGATTTTATACCAGTGTAAGGGTGACCCATTAGAGCTGCTATTCCCAGCCCAAAAATAGTTAAGGCTAGGCCCGACGCCACCTGATTAGCCTGCATTATCAAAATAATAAAGGCGAATAGTAGAGAAAGAAGTGCTCCCGCCATTGCTGCCGCCATCATCCCAATATAGGCAGACCCAGTTTCTACTCCAACTATAAAACCGGCAACTGCACCTATTATCATCATGCCTTCAACACCAAGGTTCAAGACACCTGATTTTTCAACAATCAACTCCCCAAGAGCCGCTAGAACAAGCGGTGTTGAGGCCACGATTAGGCTAGCAACCAAGACAGCGAAATTAATTTCCGAAAGATCCATTTACTTATTTCCTTTGAGTTTTATTTTGTAATGAACAAAGAGATCAAATGAGAGCAAAAAAAATAAAAGCATTCCCTGGAAAACCTGGATTGCGGCAGCTGGTAAATTAAGCATGAATTGCGTAAGCTCTCCCCCAACATAAGTTAGTGCCATGACTATACCAGCGAAAAAAATGCCAATAGGGTTTAGCCTGCCAAGAAATGCTACTATTATAGCCGTAAATCCGTAGCCGACATTAAAGTCAATGTTGATCTGTCCCGCAGGTCCAGCTACTTCCATTATTCCAGCCAAACCAGCTAAACTTCCAGACAAAGTTAAACAAAGAAAGATGAGCTTGTTAGGGTTATCGCCAGAAAAACCTGACGCTTTTGGGGAATTTCCAAGTAGCTTTATTTTGAACCCCAGGCTGTGCCGAAATAATAGCACGTAGAAAAAAATGACCATCAATAAAGAAAGTAGCACTCCCAGATGTATTCCAGTTCCCGCAATAATCTCAGCGTTTGAGGCTGATGTGTATTGGTTCAAATTACGAGAACCAGGAAAACCAGCACCATCCGGATTTCTTAAAAATCCCAATGATGCAAGAGCTAGAATTTGCTCCGCTACATATACTAACATTAGAGAAACTAGTATCTCGTTGACTTGAAACTTGACTTTCAAAAAAGCTGGAATCATTGACCATAAACATCCTCCTATGACACCGATTAGTATCATAGCAGGAAAAATAACAATACTTTCCAACGGATAAAGAGAAAGTGCAAATGATGCACCAAATATGGCTCCCATAATGTACTGACCCTCTGCTCCTATATTCCAGACATTTGCTTTGAAGCCAACAGAGAGGCCGAGCGCGATCAAAATCAAAGGAGCCCCTTTTATAAAAATTTGTGGAATAGAGTATGTTGAAAATGTTTCGCTCATTAAAGGATCCCAAAATATCATTTTAATCGCGGCAAAGGGATCTACTCCTAGAAAATAAAATAGTATTCCTCCAACTATCATCGTGAGGCCAACGGAAAATAATGGGCCTAGCAAAGAAAGAACCGGAGAAACATTTTCTCTTGGAATTAGCTTAAACATAAAGCATACCTCTAATCACTTATACCACCCATTATTGCACCGATTTCGTCTGTTTTTATATCCATAGTGTTAGTCGGTATTGAAAGATTCCCATTTGTCAAAAAAGCAACCTTATTTGATATTTCAAGGATCTCATCCAAGTCTTGGCTTATTAAAATAATAGCAGCACCTGTATTTGCTATATCAACAATTGCCTGTCTTATATTTGCCGCTGAGAGAGCATCTACACCCCATGTTGGTTGGTTTACTATAAATAAGGAAGGTTTTTGCCCAATCTCTCTTCCAACAACAAACTTCTGGAGATTACCACCAGACAGTGATGAAGCAAGTGCACTTACACCAGTGGTCTTTACGTTAAATTTCTCAATTATTTCATTCGTATATTCATTTAATTCACTAAAATCGATAAAACCCATTTTCATTTGAAAGCGTTTTTTAGGGTCTGTTATAAGGCTATTCTCCAATAAATTAAGATTTCCAACGGCTGCATGTCCAAGTCTTTCTTCAGGAGCAAAAGCCAACCCAATTTCTCGCCTTTCTCGAGGATTGAGCATTTCAATATCATTATCCATATACTTGATAGAAACATTCCGATCTTTTTTCTCTCCCGTGAGAACTTGCATTAGCTCTTCTTGTCCATTACCCGCAACTCCCCCAATACCTAGAATTTCGGACTGATAAACCGCAAGATCAATATTTTTTAATGTCACTCCAAACTGTGTATCAGGTTTAACTTCGTTTATTTTTACAGAAAGAACTTTGTTACTTCTATTTGCTGCCACTGGTCGTTTAGGTTCAAATAATGATTGGCCAACCATTATCTCTCCGAGCTCTCTTGGTGTCATTTTTTTTGGATCATACTCGCCAACTATTGCGCCTTTTCTGAGCACAGATGCCGTGTCACATAAATCGGCAATTTCCTTTAACTTGTGTGATATGTAAAGAATAGAAGTTCCTTCGCTAGCCAATTTTTTCAAAGTCTTAAATAAGCTCTCACATTCAAATGGTGTGAGAACCGATGTTGGTTCATCCATAATCAAAAGCTTGGGCTTCTGTATCAAGGCACGGATAATTTCAACTCTTTGCCGTTCTCCAGCTGATAAATCTCCTATAAAAGAAGATAAATTTACTTCTAAGCCATAACTTTCAGACAACATTATTACACTCGCATGGAGTTCCTTTTCACCAAGCTCCTTATCTAATCCCACTAAGATATTTTCAAATGCCGTCAGGGGTTCAAATAAAGAAAAGTGTTGGAATACCATACCGACGCCTAAGGCTCTTGCATCCTTGGGACTCTTTGGGGAATATTCCTCATTTAAAAACGTCATACTACCGCTGTCTGGCTGGAGCAACCCATAGATGATTTTTACAAGCGTAGATTTTCCAGCTCCGTTTTCGCCTAATAATGCATGGATTTGGGAAGATCTTACATTTATAGAAATGTCGTTATTTGCCCTAACGTTTCCAAATTCCTTATTTATTGCTCTGCACTGGAATAAAGTATTTTCAATTTTATTATTCAACTTGCGTGTCTTTTAATTAGTTGGATTTAAGTAGTGTAGAAACTTTGTCACAGTTTAACCACTGAAAAACTACCGAAGCGTTAATATATTGCCATGGATACTTAATCAGCATATCTTGTGTCTAGTACTCTATCAACAACAATATAAGGAGAAATTGATGAGTAATTCAAATATAAATAGTCAATACGCAGATCCAAACATGACACCACCATTAGGAGAAGCTAGCGCCTTGGGACTTCAACATGTCCTTGCTATGTTTGCTTCTAATGTTACTCCATCGGTCATAGTGGCTGGTGCTGCAGGATTGGCATTTGGAGGAGCAGAGCAGATCTATTTAATTCAAATGGCTATGCTTTTTGCCGGTATAGCAACACTATTTCAAACAGTCGGTTTTGGACCAGTGGGTGCAAGGCTACCTATCATGCAAGGAACTAGTTTTGCTTTTGTGGGCGTATTAGCAGGTATTGCCGCAACCCAAGGTCTATCCGTTGCATTAACATCCTGTATAATAGGAGGTGTAATTCACTTTCTACTTGGTGCTGTAATTAAAGACATCAGGTGGCTATTTCCACCACTAGTTACAGGGCTAGTTATCCTAGCAATTGGCCTTTATTTAATTCCAGTTGCAATCAAGTATGCCGCTGGAGGCGCTGCAAAATTCCAAATGGAAGCGGAAAGCTTTGGCTCTCTAATGCATTGGAGTGTAGCAGGTGCTGTTGTAATTGTTGCTTTGATATGTAAGTTTTTTGGGAAAGGCTTAATATCGAATGCGGCTGTATTAATTGGTATAATAGCTGGTTACATCCTTGCGTTTGCGCAAGGAATGGTCAACTTTGCACCCGTAGCTAAAGCGAGTTGGTTTTCCGGCCTCACACCATTACCTTATGGCTTTGAATTCAGTCTCGGTGCTGTAATCGCAGTTACATTGGTTTGTATCGTTTCTGCGATAGAGACAGTCGGAGACACATCAGCAACTACAAAGGCTGGGGCAGGTAGAGAAGCAACCGATGAAGAAATTTCAGGTGCAACATATGCCGATGGACTGGGTAGCGCTGTAGCGGGAGTTTTTGGAGGGTTACCAAATACCTCATTTAGCCAAAACGTCGGTATAGTAGGTATGACAGGGGTTATGTCTCGTCATGTAGTGACAATTGGAGCAATAGTTTTGGTTGTCTGTGGCCTGATCCCAAAAATAGGTGCAATTATAGCCTCTATGCCACTTCCAGTATTAGGCGGCGGTGTTATAGTTATG
>CABZEG010000026.1 GCA_902524655.1 uncultured Alphaproteobacteria bacterium
GCCTTGTTGATAGTTTGAACGCAAATTTTGAGCTTAAGAAAGTTAAAAGAAATGAGCTTATATCGTCTCTAAATGAACAGGTTAACACGGTATTACTTACCCATGTCGATTATCGGACTGGGTCAATGTTTGATTTAGAAACTATTACTAATAAAGTTCATGAAAATGGTTCAACCATAATCTGGGACTTAGCACATAGCGTGGGAGCTGTTCCTTTAAATCTTAAAGAGATTAAATGCGATTTTGCTGTCGGGTGTACATACAAGTATTTAAATGGTGGGCCAGGTGCGCCTGCCTTCATATATGTAAGACCTGACTTAATAGAAAAATGTTACCCAATAATCAGAGGCTGGCTTGGTCATAAGGCACCATTTGATTTCAAAAATACATTTGAGAAATCAGCTTCAATTGAAATGATGCGCGTTGGTACACCTCCTGTTATTCAAATGTCAATCTTAGAAAAATCTTTAGATATTTTTCGGGACCTAGACCTCCATAAACTAAGAGAAGAGAGCATAAAACTGTCAGATTTATTCATCAATATGGTTGAACAAACATGTGCAGATCTTCAGTTAGAGAGTCCTATAAAGTCCTCTGAAAGAGGGTCACAAGTGTCTTTTTCTCATCCGTCTGGTTATGCGATAATGCAGGCATTAATAGACAGAAATATAGTTGGAGATTTTAGAGCTCCTAATATTATTAGATTTGGCATAACTCCACTCTATATCAATGAAGAAGATATAATCCAAACAGTTATGGCCTTGAAGAATATACTGTCAAAGAGACTTTGGGATACACCAGCATATTTAAATAGAAAAAAAGTAACCTAACTTTGAGAAACACGTACCTAAAATGATAGCCTTTGCTTTTGCCGTTTTTTTTATGATTGCCACCCCTGGACCAGCAGTATTAGCGCTGGCAGGAGTAGGTGCAGCATACTCTTTTAAAGTTGGTTTAAAGTTTCTTATTGGATTAACGATAGGTTATCTATCAGTTTGGGCTCTCGTTATTACAGGGTTTGCTTCAGTGATTTTTTCTATTCCAGTAATGAGAACTATTTTTCTTTTCATTGCATCAGGATACCTAGTCTATCTCTCACTTAAAATTATGCTTAGAGGCTCTGAAATTGCTTTCGTTAGCCCTCAAAAAGAACCTACACTGGTCGAAGGCATTTTTCTCCAGTTGGTAAATCCTAAAGCGTATGCCTTTCACTCGATCCTTTTGACTGGTTTTGCGGTCTTTCCAGATAATTTTGTTTTAGAAACAACGTGGAAATTTATCGTTATGAACTTAATCTGGATCCCTCTACATGTGGCTTGGTTAGCTTTGGGTTCAACAATAGAAAAAGTAAATTTAAAACCTAGCACACAAAAATATATCAACATATTAATGGGTTCTTCATTATTAGTAGTTGCTATTCTCAGCTTTCTTTCCATGACAAAAATTTGAGTTTATAAAGCATGAATAATGAATGGTTGTACCAAGTAAGAATAAAGCTTTCACAAGACTTAGCGGATGATTTGAGGAGTGAGTGCAATTTGGATATATCTAAGAAAATAAATAACATTGCTAGAAAACATCAGACTAGACCCGTGTGTACGCTCGATGGATTTTTAGATTATGTGAAAGAGGCTGAAAGAAATAATATTAAAGATTACCCATTATACCATTGGACTAAGTCAGTAGTTCAAGATCCGGATAAACAGATTAAACACTCAAAATCATTCGCTTTTTACTTTGGGGATGAACAGATATACGAAAAGGAACTTGCTGTTTCTCTATACAATGATTTAGTAGAATTTAATGATGAAAATAAAATTGAGGAGATTAAGATGATTGACTCAAACCCAAGAAATAATCCCCAGCCTCCAAGAATAAAAACTAACTTATGAAATATCGGCAGTGAACTTTTTAATTTTAATTATCCTCGGACTCGGATGGGGCCTAAGCTTTACACTTGGTAAAATTGCTATCACAGCTGGTGGAACTCCCATTGGTTTGACCTTCTGGCAAAGTCTTTTTAGTGGCCTCATTCTATTAGCTTATGTATTTTTTAGGCACGGAAAAATTATTATCCCAAAAATAATGTTTCTTCCTATAGTTATAATTACTTTTCTATCTGTTGTTATCCCCAATATTATCTTTTACGCTTGTATTGAACACCTTGACGCTGGTGTGTTATCGATTTCGGTCTCAGTAATTCCCCTCTTTACCTATTTAATTGCCATGGGGCTAAGAATGGATAAGTTTAAGGTAAGAAGAGTGATAGGCCTTATCACTGGTTTCTGTGCTCTTCTAATTTTAATACTTCCAGAAAACAGTTTGCCAGATAAAAGAGATATTCCCTGGGTCTTACTCGCTCTTAATTGCGCTCTTTGTTATGCCCTAGAAAATATCTACATTGATAGGCTAGCCTTACAAAATTTTGGACCTATCCGCTTAGTTTGCGCGGTTTCCTTTGTCTCCGCAATAATTACCTTTTTGCTTTCTTTAGTAATGGATCAATTTTTCATACTGCAGCCAACAAATTTATATTTGTTTATCTCAACTTTAGGTCTAGGGTTTATCAGCGCTACTGCATACTCAATCTTTATTTATCTCATTGGAAGAGCAGGATCGGTCTTTTCATCTCAAGTAGGATATCTTGTGACGTTTTTTGGCGTCGTATGGGGAATAATTATTCTAGGTGAAAGCCACTCTGTCTTTGTGTGGATATCTTTAGCTATGATAATGATGGGGATATTCCTTGTGCAACCCAAACAAACTAGTGAAAGCATTGATTTTGAAAAAGTTTAAATGCCTCTATGGAATACTATAAACATCACTTGCTGTCTTAAAGAAAAGATTATTCTTATCTGTTTCACTAAAATCCTTTACCAGATTTTTAAAGGCATTCCATAAAACTTGATAGGAAACCGAATACTTATCTACGGGAAAATTGCTTTCAAACATGCATCGTTCTGATCCAAAAAAATCTATAGTCGTTAAATAAAATTGTCTCTGAAGTGCCATAAACTGGTCAGAAGTAGGAGGATTTGGGTTTGCTTCAAAACCAAGACCATTTATTGGCATAGCTAAGCCCCCTAATTTAGCAAAGACATTCTTATACTGGGATAATTCCTTTAGATCTTTCTTCCAATTTTCATAAACCTGTTCTTTTATCGTGGCATAAGAGCCGATCCCCAACGGACCACTAAAATGATCTAAAACAATTGTAAGATCGGGGTTATTCCTTGCCAAATGGGCAACTTGAGGTAGTTGATGATGATATTGCCACGCCTCAAAAACAAGTTCTTTTCCAGATAAAATTTTTAGTCCTTCCCCAAATTCTTTCATTAGATACATGTCTTTCGGTGGATTGTGATGTGAATTATTTATCGCGTCACTAGAATCCCAGCTCCCCGCATGCCGGATACCTTTAAATAGGTTTCCTCCCATCTCGAGATGACTCTCTAGAACCTCATGCACATCTTTTCCTAGTAACATGTTAGCGTGGCCAATTATTCCTGAAATTGTTGTCTTTTTTCTATTTTCCAGAGAAAGTTGCGCTAAGCCTTTTATGTATTCGGTTTCTCCAACTGGATTAAAATGCTCATTTTCAGAATTCCAAAAAAACTCTGAACATTCAATGTAAACACTATCTGTAACATTATGTCCTGAACTTGTATCTTCCCAAAAATCTTCAAGCATATAGTTATAAAGGCGATGCCGCCTTACATTTGAGGAACCTGCAACGGTCTTTGGCCACAAGTGATGGTGAGGATCAATTATCCTCTGACCGGGGTCGATTATATCTTCCCTTACCCTTTTAAGCCAATCCAGATTTACAGTATACGCACTCATAAAATCATTCTATGAGTGACAGAAAAATAATAAAGGATAAAATAAAGTAATGGAGAATTATGAAAAAAATATTGTAGATCCCAAGTATGTTTATGAGAAACTGGACGCTAAAAATTGCAAAGTGATTGATTGCACCGTCTACTTTGAACTTAAAAAAGTAGGCGCCTCAACGATACACAGTGGATATGAAGATTATTTAAAACGGCATATCCCTGGTTCGGCTTATTTACATATGGTTGATGATCTATCCGAAAAGGATAATCCCATACCTTTTTCAATTGTCTCGCAAGAAAAATTAAATGAAAAACTGTCGAGCATTGGGATAAATAATGAAGATGAAATTATTCTTTATGGGTCTGGGTTTCACATGGCTATTACAAGAGCGTGGTGGGTGTTAACAATGTCTGGGGCCAAGAATGTAAAAATTATGAATGGCGGGTTGGCCTCATGGCAAAAACAGAATTTTCCTCTATCAACAGGAGAAGAGGTGTTTACGAAAGGAAATTTTCAAGGAGCTCGCAGTCAAGAAACAATTTTTGATAAAAATAAAATGAAAGAAGTTCTTAAAGATGACGAATTTATTTTTGTAAATGCCCTTACATATAAGCAATTTTGTGGTGGGGGAACACATTACGGCAGGCCTGGAAGAATACCAAAAAGCATAAATATTCCTGCTTTAAATTTACTTAATCATGATACCGGTAAATTCCTTCCTCCATCCGAAATGCATGCTATGATAAAACCCCTAATTGATACTGATAAGTCAATAGTAAGCTATTGTGGAGGTGGTATAGCGGCCACGACTGTTTTTTTTGTTGCCAAGATTTTCGACATTGAAAAACTCTTTCTATATGATAACTCGCTTCTCGAATGGTCCAATGATCCCACCTGCCCAATGGAGCTAGACCAAGAATAAAGGTTAAAAATCTTTGTGCTTGCCTATTATTATTTGAGTGCTAACGTTGACAAAATTTTAAGGAGATATTTCATGTTTTTTTTAGGACTAATTGGGGTATTTGGCGTAATGATGTATGCGGCAGTCACGGGTGGAAACCCTGGTGCATTTATAGACCTTCCTTCTCTTGTAGTAGTAGTTGTTGCATCATTCTTTGCTGCACTGGCTATGAGCAAGGGGAAATTTGATGAAAGAACAATTTCACTAACTGGAGATGCAGCCGTTATAGTAGGTTGGCTGGGTTTTCTTATTGGCTTAGTTTTAATGGCAGGTGATCTTAAAAATCTTTTGGCCAATGACGCTATTGGACCAGCTTTTGGCGTTGCTTTTTTAACGGTACTCTATGGTTACTTTCTGAAACTGGTATGCTTCATGTATAGCAACTCTAAATAGTAATAGGGAGACAATTTTCATCTTTAAACTAGATCATTAATGGATCAGAAAAATAGTATATCTAAATCGTTACCAGTGCCCAAAGGTAGAATTAGTAGGGCATCAAGTTTTGGCAAAATAGCAATAAAATTTGCCAGCTCAATCGTAGTGGACGGCACAAAAGAATTAGTTGGTGGGCGATCTCCAACGTTAAAAAACCTACTAATTCAGGAAAAAAATATCCTCACCTTTATAGAAGAACTCGCAAAATTAAGAGGTGCGGCATTAAAAATTGGACAATTATTATCTCTTGAAGCAAATGACTTTTTGCCAGAGCAAATTAGTAAAATGCTTGGTGACTTAAGAAATAAGAGCTTTCATATGCCGAATTATCAACTTGGTGAGGTCTTAAGAGAAAATTATGGCGATAATTTTTTAGATAACTTCTCCGAATTTAGAGAAACGCCAATCGCTGCTGCTTCAATTGGTCAAGTTCACAAGTGTAAATACGGCAATAAAGAGTTAATATTAAAAGTTCAATACCCAAAAATTAGAGAGAGCATAGAAAGTGATATTAATAATATTAGACTAGTCACTAAAAACCTTGGAATCTTACCAAAATCTTTTGATTTCGATAAACTGCTTGAAGCTGGCAAAACACAGTTACTAAACGAAACCGATTACTTACTCGAAGCAGCATACCAGAAAAATTTTCATCGTCTACTTAGAACGGATAAAAAATTTGTTGTACCAAAGATTAATGAGAAACTTACCACGACTAAAATTTTGGCAATGGAATATAAAAAAGGGGTAACAATTGATCAGGTCGCACATCATGATCAAGAAACAAAAAACTTCATAATAAATAATTTAGTAGAACTTGCCTTCAAAGAAATCTTTGAATTTAATTTAATTCAAACAGACCCAAATTTTGCTAACTTTCTATTTGATGATACATCAAAAAAAATTGTTTTACTGGACTTTGGAGCAACAAGTAAAATCTCTAAAAAAAATATCCGAGTCTTTAAAGATATTCTTAACGGCTTAGCACTTGATAGAAAGGAGATGGTTGAAAAAGCTCTTATAACTTTGAAGATCTTTAGTCCTAACGCTAGTAATTCGGTAAAAAAGTATCTTCTAGACATAATCTGGAACTTATCTTTGCCTTTACGGAAAAATAAGGAATTTGATTTCCTACATTGCATTTCCACAGAGGATTTGAACTTGCTTTCATCAACACTTATAAACCAAAAAGATAAATTTCAGCTACCCGATCCTCAAATCCTCTTTATTCAAAGAAAATTAGGAGGTATTTTTCTTCTAGGTCGAAAATTTGGCGCAAGAAAAAACTTTTCCAAATTAGTTACAAAATATATTTAAATTAAATTCGAGACTTAATCATTAAGGTACTTTTAGTTAAAAACACTATTTCCTTGTCTTGATTGAACAACTTCGCCTCATATCTAACAAAACCAAGTCCAGGTTTGCTTTTTGACTTTCTACTCTCTAAAATTTCTAATTGACCGTTCACTTTGTCATCAGGTCTTACCGGTTTTGGCCAGCTCATTTCCTCATGCCCGGGTGATCCCATTATCGTATCGTAGGATAAAAAACTTTTATGCATCATTCCAAGCCAGACAAGCGCTGTTAGCCATCCACTCGATATAATACCACCAAATACAGTTTTTTTCGCTTCTTCTTTGTTTACGTGAAAAGGAAAAGGGTCATATTTTTTTGCAAACTCTATTATTTCATCCTCTGAAAAAGCATACTCCCCAAGATCAAAAATGTCCCCCTTTTTAAAATCCTCTGCATATCGCTTTTCCATCTTTTTTCCTCTCTATTTTTTTTCAAATCGAATAAATGTATAGCGTGATCTATCCTCACCTAAATCTACAAACTCACTTGAGACACTAAAACCAACGCCTGATAGCTGACTTATAATTGCTCTTTCATCTCTATTGGGGGCAACTTCAATGTCAAAATTCTTTATACTTTCAAATTTACATCCCAGATAACCAATACCCCCCTTTTTTAATATCCTCTTGAACTCAAGAATATATTCCCGTATTGGCTTTAAAAAGTATATGACGTTTATGGCTAGAATTTTATCTATTGACCCATCTGGAATTTCATTACTCAAGTCTTTTGCATCATTTTCTAAAATAACTATATTTTTAGGTAGTTTCATTCTAAGTAAATTTCTTCTGAACTCCGCGCTTATTTCTATACCAATTACGTTATTCCCACTAATCTTTGCAATTTCCTTTATTGCCAATCCGTTGCCTACGCCCAACTCTAGCACATGATCGGTTTTTTTCATTTTCATTCTATTTACAATATCAATGCTTACTTGCGCATTTGAATAATTCATTAATGTTCTTGCTACCCAGGCCAGCCCTATCGTTCTCGGCGACCTCATATTTTCGGTCATCAATTCGGTGTGTTGGAGAAATTTGTGGATTTGTCGAGCCATAATAAGCTTAAAGTTCATTAAATATACTCAACATTATTTAACTTTGAGTAGGTTTGATGTATTGTGGTCATATAATATAGTATTAAAAATTTGAAAATTTTAAAATGATATTGCTGATACTTTAAACGCTCTAAGATAAAGGTTAAATATGAAAACTTACATAATTTACGGAAAAACAAATTCAGAATATGCCAGCGGTATGCTTAACAAACCGCAAGATAGGCTTCCAATTGTTAGAAATCTAACAGATCAATTTGGCATGAATATAAGAGAGTTTCTTTTTACACATACTGAAAGTTTTACCTTTTTTTGTGTGGTAGATGCTAAGAGCGATGAAGATATGGAGGCGGGAATGAATATCGCAAGAGCCTCAGGAACTTGGACTAACTTATATTGGTCCAGAGCGTTTGACTCATTGGAACATATGAAGATCTATGAAAAAGCTAAAGACGGCATGGCCTCTTATGTAACAACTATGCAAGCCGCCGAGACTTCTTGATGTATGGAAGAGCAATTAATTTCACCCTTTTGGCACCATCCTTATGGTCTGTAGTAGAAGCAGTAGCTCAACCTATTGATAATGAAGAGTTAAAAAGGAACCTATTTAAATCAAGTGATAATACGGGATTTATAATCGAAATATTTCCCTCAAAACAAGTTGCGGGCTCTAATCTTGACGTATTAAAAGCCATGCAAAGTTTAAAAGAGCAGGCAATGGCAAAAGTGTCGGTTTTAGAAGGAAGTAGGTGAAGCAGAAATGACTTTCAAAATTTTAAAATCAAACAACATAAATATACGAGCAAAAATTGAGGGATCAGGCCCACTAATCGTTTTAGTCCATGGATGTCCCGAAAGCTGGTATAGTTGGAGATATCAAATCCCATTACTAGCAGAGAAGGGCTACACCGTCGCCGCCATTGACGTGAGGGGATATGGAGGTTCATCAAAGCCATATGAGGTTGAAGCCTATAGTATGAGAGAACTCACTAAAGATGTAATTGGTGTCATAGATGCTCTTGAATTTGAAAAGGCTATCTTAATTGGTCACGATTGGGGAGGTCCAATTGTATGGAATACAGCTGTTTTAAATGAAAAGAGAATATCTGCCGTTTTAGGCCTTTCAGTACCCTTTTTTCCAAGAAGAGATATTTCATCAATTGATCTCTGGAGAAAGATATATGAGGGTAAGTTTTTCTATCAACTCTATTTTCAAGAAGAAGGAGTTGCTGAAGCAGAGTTTGAAGAGAATATACGCAAGTATTTGGAGCAAACCTATTTTTCCATCGATGCGCGGGGCATGAAAGTACAAAAGGAAAATGCTATTACAGGAAGTTCAAAAGGTGTAAATGGAAAATATTTAGAAGCATTACCAACATTTGATACCTACCCATCCTGGATTACCGCAGGTGATATGGATTATTTAGTGGGTGAATTTGAATTAAGTGGGATGCGTGGTCCACTTAATAGATACAGAGCGCAACAAATTGATTTTGAGGATTTACTTGAACTTAAAAACGCAAAAATAAAACAACCCTCCGCTTTTTTAACAGGGAAATATGATCCCGTAAATTCCTTTATAGGACCAAACTACGATAGCAGTAAGGACCTTGAGGATAAAATTGGTAAAAATTACGAAACCCTTTTATCAGCATGCCTACTGGATAATGCGGGGCACTGGGTTCAACAAGAAAAACCTAAAGAAGTCAATAAGTTCATTTTAGAATTTCTCTCAAGACTATAAAAGAAATGAAAGTTACTAACTGAGAAAATAAATGAGTCTGATCAAAGAGATTGATACCCCCGCAATTATTGTGGATTTAAATATTGTCAAAGAAAACATACATACATATCAAAGATATTGTGATGATATAGGGATAAAATTAAGACCTCATATTAAAACACATAAAATCCCAGCCTTAGCTAAATTACAAATTGGAGCTGGAGCGGTTGGAATTACAGCTCAAAAAATAAGTGAGGCCGAGGCGATAATTTCCGAGGGTGGTATTGATGATGTTCTTATCACCTACAATATAATAGGAGAACAAAAATTAAAGGCTCTTCGAAATCTATGTGAGAAAGTTAAAGTTTCCGTCGTAGCTGACAGCTCTTTTTGCATAAAGGGCTTATCAAAGACATTTGAAGGGGCTAAGGAAGCTTTACCTGTGTTAGTTGAGTGTGATACTGGAGCCAACCGTTGCGGTGTTATAAGTCCTCAAGAAGCATGTGAATTGGCAGAATTGATTAATAGAAGCCATGGACTAATTTTCGGTGGGTTAATGACCTACCCTCCTACTTCTCAAGCTCAAAAAATTAACAGCTTTTTAACTGACGCAAAAAAACTAATTGAAGGAAAAAATATTGCTGTAAATACAGTTTCTATCGGTGGCTCGCCTGACATGTGGAAAGTCAAAGATATTCCGGTTGCAACAGAGTATAGAATTGGAACTTACATATTTAATGATAGATCTCTAGTTGAAAACAAGATTTGCTCAGAAAAAAAAGTCGCTTTGACTGTTTTAGCAACTGTAGTGTCAACTCCAACAAAAAACAGAGCCATAATTGATGCTGGGTCAAAAGTATTAACGTCTGACCTCTTTGGAATGAATGATCATGGTTCTATAGTAAACTACCCTGAACTCCGAATTATACAATTAACAGAAGAGCATGGCACGATTGTGAGCGAACAAAACACAAATTTAGTAATTGGACAAAAAATCGAAATCATCCCTAATCATGCATGCGTAGTAACGAACATGCTTAATGAAGTAAATCTTATCACTGAAGAGAAAAAAATAAAAAAAGTTAAAGTTATCGCAAGAGGTAAAGTCTGGTGACTTTAAAACTTAACAACAAACTTCTTTTCAAATAAGCGATCAAGTTCACAGGAAAAAACATCAGCCTTATTTATATCGTAAGCATCTGTAATAGTACCAGTTGTAATTAACCCATCAAGGACTAACCAATCTAAATTTTTTTCACAAAATTCTATGTAAGATCTCAGGGCAGCTAAAGGGCTTTCTTCTAATATATTCTTTGACTTTCCCTGCTCCAGTATTTTTGAGTTTTTTCTCAAAGTAAGATTGAAGTTTCTTAATTCATCGATAAGAGCAACTCTATTGTTATCATTGGATGGGATTGCCATCTCTTCTAAAATTTTATACTGGCCATGCAAACCAAATCCGGCAACTGTATCCGGTAACTTAAAAGTCCATCCCTTATAGATACTCTGAACTAACTCGACGCCAATTCCAAAGCTCTCACAGCAAGCGATTAGTTCAATATCACTCATTTCACTATGTGGTTTTTTTCTAAGTCTGAAAAAGATCTCAGGCTCAAACTTCGGTTCAAGAAATTTTTCTGGCAAAAATGATTGATCGTTGTTCAAAACCGTTGAGGAATACATAAATCCATAGATTGGTGCGTTTACAGAGTATTTGTCCCAAATTGTTTTGTTTGTAAAACCTACTTTTATGCCAGAAGCTTTTTCCTTTTTATTTTCACGAATCCTTTTAATCTCTAAAGCGGTCCTGTAGGCATCTGACAGAGAGAAGTTGGGAATAGTTTTACTTGGTAATTGTGCTTGAGACATATTTTCTAAGCATTCAATTAAGTAATTTGAAAGATTTTTTTTGGTACTCAAGGGAAAAATACCGGGTCAGCCGCCGGCCTCCATTTAACAAATTTCTTTTGTGATTTATCAAACATATTTGATCCAACAAAAGCATTTAGCCAATTTTGAAGCTTTTGCCACCCAAATTCATTAAACCAATTTATGTCAATGTTTGCAAATTGTCTAACGAATGGAAATATAGCTATATCAGCTAACTTTGGTTGCTCGCCATAAAGGAATTCCCCCTTTATTTTTTTGTCTAGATTAATCAAATACTCTATGGCCAAATTCTTGCTGACTTTACTATCATTTTGGGGATACCGAGTAGCGTATTTTGTTTTGTCTAAGTTAGGTTTAAATTTTTTCTCAACCTCATCAATTAAACGGTACCCTTCAGCAGGCATATCTAACCAGCCGTCTGGGTCATTTTTTCTTAAAGCCCAAATCATTATATCGATACTCTCATCAATTATTTTATTCTTTAATTGTAGGCATGGAACGGTGCCAGTATTTGATGCCTTCAAGAATTCATGTGGCTTATCCTTCAAAACAACTTCTCTTAATTCCACTTCAATATTTGATGAAAGAAGGGCACACCTAGCTCTAATGGCATATGGACATCTACGAAAACTATATAGTATTGGAACGTCTTTACCCAAAAAACCTCTTTGATTTTTCATTATTTAATCAACACCTAATCCATTTCCATAGGAAGACTCTTATCCATAGCCCATTCACTAAGAGAATTATCGTAAACTTTCAATTTCTGAAAACCAAGTTGGTACAAAACAAAAGCATTCAATGTGGCTGCAATACCACCTCCACAGTAGTTAAGTATCTCACTATCTTTTGTGATATTATGTTTTGCAAAAACCGACAACGCTTCTTTAGGTGATTTTAACATATGTGTACTCATATCCATCAGATCACTAAATGGAATATTTATACTACCTGGGATCCTACCTGGTCTCCCATAACGCGTACTTTCTCCATTGTGAATATCACTTGTCAGTGCATTAATTAAAATACACCTATTATCTTCCATGGCATCTAGTGTTTGTTCCTTACCCACAAAAAAGCCTTGATTTTTGGAACTTGAGAATTCTGTTTTAGAATAAAAATTTTCTCCAGACTTAAGATCATAATTATTTCGTTTCCATTCTCTCAAACCACCGTTTAATACGCTAACATTTTTATATCCCAGCATGTAAATCATCCACCAAACCCTAGTGGCCCACTGAAGTCCATTTGTTGAATACAAAATAATATGGTATGGGTCACCAATTCCTAACTTACCAAAACTATTACTTAAGCGCTCAATGTCAGGCAAAGTAAATTTATATTGACTTTCTGGATCTGAAATCTGGATTTGAAGATCTAGAAATGATGCCCCAGGAATATGTTCCCTTAAATAATCCTGGTGCCCGCTCTCAACGTCATAGGGTTTAGAAGGATGATCATCCGTGTAGTGCAAAAATGTTGTACAATCATAAATACGTAAATTCTTATTTCCTAAATTTTTTTGGAGCCATTCACATGATATTATAGCTTCAGGATACTTCCAGCCTATTTCTATTTTTTCCATTTTATTGAATCAAGGGACTAAATATATACTTCCCCCGCCCTTTCTAGATTCTAGAGTGTCATGCGCATTTGAAGCATCTTTCAAATCAAATGGCAAAAATTCCGAAACCTTAATTATTTCATCTTCAAAAGCCTTAAATACCGAAGCTGCCATATTTTCATAGTTTTTCCGATTACCAAAATAATGAAAAAGTATAGGGCGAGAAATAGATAGTGATTTCTCAGCTAATGTACTCATTAAAACGGGTTTGACGGGACCTGATGATTGACCAAAATTAATGAGATATCCGCAATGCGCTAGTGATAATAGAGAAGACTCAAAGGTGTCATTCCCCACAGAATCGAAAACGATATCCACACCTTTTCCATTAGTAATATCTAACACTTTCTCACTAAAATTTTTGTCACTCGAAACTAAAGTTTCAATACATCCATTCAACTTCGTGTCCTCTATTTTCTCTTGTGATCCTACACTCCCTATTACCTTCACACTCATTGCGGCTGCCCATTGGCAAAGTAGGCGACCAACGCCCCCAGACGCGGCTGTTACCAAAATTGTTTTTGATGAGTCAACTAATGTTATTCGATTAATAAGCATTTCAACTGTCATCGCTCTTAGGAAATTTGTTGCAACTAATTCATCACTTAAAAAATCAGGGACTTTAATTACTTTATCATGCGATATATTTATGTAGGTTGCATAAGCCCCATATTCTCTTGTGCAAAACGTTACTCTTTCTCCAACCACAAAGCCTTCGACATTATCGCCGATCTTTTCGACTATACCACTAGCCTCGCACCCTGGAATGCCGGGTAAAGTCAGTGTTTTGTAAAGTCCCGATCGTACATATACGTCATGATAGTTTACACCTATAGCCGTATTTCTAATTCTAATTTCATTAGCAGAAGGTTCACTGATGTCCCTTTCCTGGTAGGACAAGACTTCAGAGGAACCATATGCACTTACGATGATTGCCTTTGACAATTTTTTCTCCAATTAGCTTGTTAAAATTTATAAATAATTTAAGCTCGTATTCTTTGCATGCTAGTTATCGCAATTTATTAAAGCAGGAATAAATATATGAATATTTTACCAGAAATAGACAAAATATCCAATGAACTAAAAAAAATCTTTAAAGATCTCCACGAGCATCCCGAATTAGGGTTTGAAGAGGTAAGAACATCTGAAATAGTAAAAAAAAGGCTTGAGGATTTTGGAGTGGATGAGATACATACAAATATTGGGAAGACAGGAGTAGTAGCTGTAATAAATGGCAAGCAAAAAGGTGCTAATCAAATTGGATTAAGAGCAGACATGGATGCACTCCCAATTGAGGAAACCACTAATCTTGATTATGCATCAAAAAACCCGGGCAAAATGCATGCTTGTGGGCACGATGGACATACTACAATGTTACTGGGGGCAGCAAAGCATCTGTGTGAAACCCGCAATTTTAAAGGTAAGGCTATCTTAATTTTTCAACCAGCTGAGGAAGGCCTGGGAGGAGCGCGACTTATGCTAAAAGAGGGTTTATTTGAAAAATTCCCATGCTCTGAAATTTATGGAATACATAATTCTCCAAATGGTAGGCATAGTGAGATTTCAATATGCAAAGGTAAAGCCATGGCTGGTGCTTCTTTTTTTGATATAACAATAAATGCAAAAGGAAGTCATGCTGCTATGCCTCATCAATCAATAGATCCGATTATTATTTGCGCAAACATGATTGATCAAATGCAGGTTATAGTTTCAAGAAACACGCCACCTTTAGAAAGCGTTGTCTTATCAATAACGCAGATCCATTCTGGCTCGGCGTACAATGTAATACCTGAGGTAGCTACCCTCCGTGGAACGATACGGTATTTTTCTGAAGAAGTTTATGCGTTAGTTGAAGATCGTGTAAAAGCGATATGCAGAGGACTTGAAGCAACCTATAGCGTTGAAGTGATACCTTATCTTCGAAATACTTTTGATGTTCTACATAATGATGATGAACTAAGCGATTGTTATATGGATGCTGCGGAAGAAATTGTTGGAAAAGAGAATATTATAAGAACTGCACCGCCAGCTACTGGCTCTGAAGACTTTGCAGATATGTTAAAGTATGTTAAAGGAGCATACTGTAGGATAGGCCACAGTGGAACTCAGCCGCTGCATAGCCCTAAGTTTACACTAGATCCAGATATAATTCCGGTGGGTGCATCAGTTTTAGCTAGGCTGGTAGAAAAGCAATTGCCCACCAATTGATTTACAATATTAAATTATTTAGCTAATACACCTGTCTTTACATTATAATCAACAGCTATCTGGTAAGTTGGATCGTCATCGCTGTCTACCATAAGTTGACCTGTTTTTGTCAAGAGGTCATGACAATCACGGCTTAAGTGACGTAATTTCACCTCTCTTCCAGAACTTTGATATTTTTCAGCAATATCTTCAATGGCTTTCAACGCCGATTGATCAACTACCTTTGACTTAGCGAAATCTAGAATAACTGTTTTCGGGTCATCATCAGGTTTGAAAATTTCAACAAAACTTTCGACGGATCCAAAAAAAAGAGGTCCTTCAATATCATAAACCTTAGCCCCCTTTGTTCTTATAGAGGGGCGTTCAACGGCTCGTATTCTTATAGCGGAGTTCCAGGCAAATACTAAAGCAGAAACTATAACACCCACCAAAACAGCGACAGCTAAATCTTCGAGAACTGTGACAACAGTTACCAAGACGATAACAAGAGCATCTGATTTTGGGATTTTTGTGATTAAGCTGATAGAATTCCAAGCAAAGGTACCGATTACCACCATGAACATAACGCCTACTAAAGCGGCTATTGGTATTGCCTCGATGAGAGCGCTACCATACAAAATAAAAAAAAGTAGAAAAAGGGAGGCTGCCGTAGCAGCAATTCTTGTTCTTCCTCCTGATTTAACATTTATCATAGACTGACCAATCATCGCACATCCGCCCATGCCACCAAAAAACCCGGTAATGGTATTTGCAGCGCCTTGCGCCATACACTCCTGTCTGGTTCCACCTCTTTTATTCGTGATTTCCCCAACAAGGTTCAGAGTTAAAAGACTTTCAATTAATCCGATAGCAGACAGCACTATCGCGTAAGGGAAAATAATATATATAGTTTCCAAGTTAAGAGGAACCATCGGAATAGAAAAAAGTGGTAACCCACCAGCCACCGGAGCGAGATCCCCCACGGATGGAACAGGAATATCAAAATAAATAACAACTAGGCTGACAATTATTATTGCTGCCAAAGGTCCAGGCAATAGTCGTGTAATTTTTGGAGTAAGCCAAATTAAAACCATTGTAATGCAGACTATTAGAACCGAAGTGCTCAATAGCACACCACTCATCCAATCCAAATTGCCATCTGCAGTTTCATATTGAAATTGCCTTATCTGAGCAAGACCAATTACTATTGCGAGCCCATTAACAAAACCCAACATCACTGGTTGAGGAACCATCCTAATAAATTTTCCTAACTTAAAAACACCAGCAAGTATCTGAAGTATACCCATTAGGATTACAGTCGCAAATAGGTATTGAACACCGTGCTCTGATACAAGGGAAATCATAACTACAGCCAAGGCGCCTGTCGCACCCGAGATCATCCCCGGCCTTCCTCCAAAAAGAGCGGTAACCAACCCAACAATAAAAGCGGCATATAATCCAACCAGAGGCTCTACTCCAGCCACAAAAGCAAATGCAACTGCTTCAGGAACTAATGCTATAGCTACCGTAAGTCCAGCGAGTATCTCAACTCTCAATAGTGAGATAGAGAGCTGGTTACTAAGAGAATTATTTTGATAGCGCTCAGCTAATAACGAAATTGCTGTTTTTATCACTGGCTGCCTCTTTAATGGTTTAAAAAAAATTTGTACCATTTAATATGGACTTTAGAGAAATATGTAAAGCCTGTTTTCTCTATTTAAATAGAATATAAAATTTTTGTTAGGACTGATTAAATCACTTGCCAGTTAAAAATACCCTCAATTGATGAGCTAGTTGATAAAAAAATCCTATCTTCGCGGCTCCAAAAAGAGGAGCGTTTTCTACATTTTTGGAATGAAAAAGATTTATCAAAAGTCGATTATATAAGAACACTGGTTACTGTAGCATCTGTTTCAAATAATCTATCATGGATCTTTTTCTCCGCTTACCAGTGTGCAATTAGATATCATTTCAAGAAAAAAATAAAAGAAACTATTTCTCTAGCAGTTAGAGAAAACTCTGACGCTCCTGTAAAAGCTTCTTTTGATAAAAAAAAAAATATATTGTCACTTAGTGGTAAGAAATCTTGGTTGGTTAGCACAAACGTAGAAAAGATACTATTGTTTGTAAGGTTAAAGAAACCTATCGAATTACCACTCAACAACAGCGCGCGTTTATTAAACTCTATTTTAATTCCAATTTATAAAGAAAAGTCTGCAATTCGCAAAACGTTCGAGAAAACAAGATTTTTAAAAAATTTAAATCAAGGCAATTTAACGTTGGAACATACACAAATTTTTTCCAAACATATTTCTTCTGGGAAAAAAATTCGTGGTTTCGGGGCCTCAGAACAATTTTTTGTTATGCTCTCCTTAGGAATATATTTTGTTACTAAGGTTAAAAGTCCAAAACTAAAGAGAAGCTTCTATGTTACAGTAAAAGCCTTGATTTTAGATTTCAATGCACGAAAACCACTTAAATTTTTAGTAAAACATCATAAGAAAACTTTAATTAAATTGATCAACACTTTCGGACAACTACCAGAAAGAAAAGCGATAATTTATTGGGATACTGATAAAACCATTTTTAAAAATATGTTGAAGTGAATCATTACAGTTCAAAAAATAAACCTTTATTTTCATTAAAAATTATATTATAGTCCGGGAACGCTATTTATGGAGATAGATTATGAAGCTAAAAATTTTATTAACTGCGGTTGCCATTTGCTTAAGTTCTGCTTCCTTCGCTGGAGATATATTAGGATGGAACCATAGTTGTTGGGACAATAAGACAGCATTGTTCACAGATAAGATGAATAAAGCAATAGAAGTTGCGTCTCTAGACAGAGAAACTCTATTGAAGGTTGATCAATTGACAACAGAGTGCCATTACAATGTCAATTTAGGCCTATCTACTTACGAAACAGATACGTGCAAACAAGCATTAGAGATGGTTGGAGTAAACTAGTTAACTGATATTTTTTCTTGGTCAATTTCTACCAATACTCTCTATAAGGACGTAACTCGACCCGGAATGACCACGTAGATCTGTCTTGCTTTACGACCTTGAAAATCTCCTCAGCTATATGTTTTGGAGAAGCAAAAAAGTTATCTGGTTTATCTGGGGCAAGTCGCGGTCGGGTTCTAGGTGTGTCAATCAACGCATCTATAATAATATAGGCCACATGTATTCCTTTTGGCCCAAATTCTCTAGCCATAGATTCTGCCAGTATCTTTTGAGCTGACTTAGACGCAGCAAAAAAACCCCAACCATCTTTTCCTCTTTCTGCAGCCGTATTACCAGTAACAATAATCGTGCCGCTCTCTCTTTCTAACATTTTTGGAAGAGCCATCTGTGACAAAATAAGTAATGCGGTTGTATTAACCCTAAAATTTTTTTCCAAATCTTTGTAGCTCAAATCAAGGATGGGTCCTCTTGTTCCCAATGGAGCATTATGTATCACAACCTCAGGTGGTCCAAGATCTGTCAGTATTTTATTTATTGTTTTTTTAAAATCTTCGACATTACCTACATCACAAGGATAAGCGGTCGTATTGTTATACTTTTCTTCCAAATTTTTGAGGTTATCTTTAGTTCGAGCGATCATTGCAACGTGATAGCCATTCTCAGAAAAGTAACGTGCAATTTCAGCACCTGTACCAGTTTCCGGTCCAACTCCTGTTAATATACATAATTTTTTATTCATTTAACTTGAACCTTCTATCCAGTTTTTCATGCCACGCTTTGACTTCTTCAAATTCATCAAAATTCATTTCAATAGCAATGGCAAGCTGTACTGCCTCGTAACCCGTTATGTCAGCGATGCTTAACGCATCACCTGCTAGATATGGAGATGTATTTAAATGAGCGTTTAGCCTCTCAAATAATATTCGACAGGATTCTATTCCTCTTTTTGCTATTGCAGGAACTTGTGGTAAATCGTTACGCGTTCCAGGTAAAACTTTTCCTTCGTATCTCTCAAATTTATTTCTGATGCCATTAATAAGGGGAACATATCCATCAATTTCAATTCGTCTATCCCACATTTCAATGATTGCTCTTTCTTTAGAAGTCTTTCCAAATAACTTTTTTGACATGTTATTAGTCTCTTCTAAAAATCGACAGATCGCCACACTTTCGGAAATTACAGTCCCATCAGCTAATTCAAGAAAAGGAATGCAATGGAATGGATTGAGCGAATTATAAGGCTCTTCAAATTGATCCCCATCTCTAACATTAAGTTGCACTATTGGCACCTCAATTCCTGTTTCTTTGAGAAAGAAAGTAACTCTTTTAGAGGCAGGAGCCAGATCAAATTGATAAAGTTTCATTAATTTTTCCTTTTTTTTCAAGAGCAAGCTTAGTTCATATTTTGAATTTAACAAAATATATAAATATAAATTTAATAATTTTTGTTGTTTATAGTACTGGGATAATGGGTTTGGTATGCAGTTAACTATAAATAAATAAAG
Organism: uncultured Alphaproteobacteria bacterium; assembly: GCA_902524655.1. Lineage (GTDB taxonomy): Bacteria > Pseudomonadota > Alphaproteobacteria > Rhodobacterales > Rhodobacteraceae > CACIJG01. The sequence goes on from CABZEG010000026.1 coordinate 19,540, forward strand.
TGCAATTGGATTTGCATTGATTGCGTTGGGTCGTTCATCAAGTTTAATGAATGAAGCTATGGAACGTTTGTCCACTGGTAAAAGAATTAACAAGGCATCTGATGATCCTGCCGGAATTCATCAAGTAATAAGATTAAATGCAGAAATCCAAGGAATAGAGACCGCGTCGAAAAATGCCGCAGACGGACAATCTTTAATCGACACTCTAGACACAAGTTTATCAGAAGTGCAATCTATCTTGCTAAGAATGCGCGAGCGCACTATCCAAGCTATAAGTGATACGAATTCTGCCGCTGATAGATTGGCGTTAGACTCCGAGTTATCGCAACTGGAGATGGAAATTACTCACATTGGTAGCACTACTTTTTTCGGGGGCAACCCAGTATTTAATGGAAACACGCACGATCTTCAGATTGGACCTCGATCCGGTAACACGCTGGAAGTTCAAGCCTATACTCTGAGCGCCACTACACTGGGATTAACGACGAGAAGCAATGCCGAGAACTATTTAGGAATCATTGATACTGCGATAGAAGATATCAATGAAAAAAGAGGTGCTGCCGGAGCATTGTCAAATAGACTGGATTTCATAATGTCTAAATTAGATAATAGTAAAGTAAACTTATCAAATCCAGAAGTAATATTGAAGACGCAGATTTTGCCGCGGAGAGTATGAAATTGGCAAAAGCGAAAATATTGGTTAGTTTGCAATAGCAGTGATCGCTCAGGCGAATGCGAGAATGCATTGGATACTAAAGCTTTTGGAAAATTGAAAAAAAATGTTACATAAAGTAAATGGAGTCAAATATTGAAAAAATAAGTACCTTTCTTTTTGAGGCGCACGAAGCCGGTGATAGATTTGTAAATCTTGAAAAAGATATGAGACCAAAAGATTTCGATGAAGCTTACGAAGTTCAGAATCAATTGCGGCAAAAGCTACCTCGAGGGTCACTTGGAGGGTACAAAATTGCCCTATCCTCTAAAATACAACAAGACTATCACAAAATCTGTCACCCAGTTTATGGTGGTCTTTTTAAGAATGAGATTTTTAATAGTCCTAAGACATTATTGCTAAAAAACTATCATAGAATGAGTGTGGAGTTTGAATTAGCCTTTGAACTATCTGAACGCATTAAAGATCCCACTATCCAACGAACCCCAGAAAACATTGTTCACGATATTTTAAATGTTATACCGGCTATCGAGCTGGTAGATGATAGGGGCGCAAATTATGATGGTCTAGATCCACTTTCCCTAGCCTGTGATAATGCTTGGTCTGGTGGACTAGTTTTAGGAGATCCAATAAATAATTGGCAGGAAAAAGATTTTCTGGAGATACAATCGACCTGTGAATGGAATAATGAACCAAGGTTAACAACTGGCGTGCTTGACGCAAAGCCTTTTGAAAATCTGTGCTGGTTGATCAATGAGTTACACTTGCGTAAAAGTGAACTTAAACCTGGAATGATTATAATAACGGGAAGTGTCTTTAAAGTAAGACAAGCAAAAGTGGGGGATAAGATAAACCATATTCTTTCTGACAATGGAAAAGTGAGCATTGCAGTTATTTAGCAAGTAACTGTTAAATTTGGAGATAATAAATGGAAAGCAATACAAAGTTAAAAGATGAGCTAACGCAAAAGATTGGAGTTTTAACTCGGCGCGAAACAGAGGCTAGGATCATCGCACCTTTTGTAGATGCCCTAATAAAAACCTTCGGCAAAAAGGAAATAATACCGATTTTAGAAAAAACAGTTATGGAGCTAGCTCGCAATCAGGGCTCATCTCTGGCGAAAGAATACGGAAATGATGTTACTGCTTTTCTTGAAACGCTAAAGTTCTGGACCCAGGATGGAGCGCTGGAAATAGACTTGCTTGAGAAGAATGACACAAAACTAGATTTCAATGTAACAAGGTGTAGATATGCCGAAATGTATAAGGCGTTAGGAATACAAGACCTCGGAGCTGTTTTGTCTTGCAATAGAGATGCCGCAATGATTGAAGGATTCAACCAAGATGCAAGACTTAATCGAGAAACCACTATCATGAGTGGTGGGAAATGCTGTACGTTTAGATACACGTTTGAGAGTCCCAAAGCGCAAGGATAAGTTGTATTTGTTGAAAAACTCTAAGATCCCTGTACATAAAGTCTCTTGCCTTTCTTTGATTTTAATAGCCCTGTTTGCGTTTTGGAAACTCGATTTTGCTGAAAGAAATTTGACGAGTGTCAGAGAGTTCGTCAACAAAACCCCTGTTACTCTAACTTTCAAGGACAATATAAAAACTCAGGGAATAGTATTTTTAGCACATGGATTTGCTGGATCTACCAGTTTCATGAGACCAATAGCTGTAGCTCTTGCAGAGGCTGGCTATTTAACAGTTCGTTTTGATTTTTTAGGGCACGGACGTCATCCGCTGCCGTACTCAGGAGATATTACGACAATTGAGGGAGCAACGCAGAAATTCGTTAATCAAACGAATGAGATAATCTCTCATTATCTATTAAAACATAGCCCAAGCTTTTCAATGATAATTGGCCATTCAATGGCATCCGATATAATAATCAGGTCAGCCTCTTTGAATCCTAGTCTAAATAGCGCAGTTGCTATTTCAGCTTATACTGACGCTTTAAAAGCCAAAGAACCTAAAAATGTCCTCATTCTTAATGGTCAGTGGGAACCTCAATTGAGATCGAAATCCTTAGAAATTTTACAAAATATTGGAGTTGATAATCCAAAGGAAGGAAGAGTATATGGAGCCCTTGATGATAATGCTATTAGAAAAGTGGATTTTATAGAGAACGCCGACCACGTAGGCGTTTTATATTCTGTTCGTACTCAGAGAGAGCTGGTGGATTGGATTAATTTCCTTAAAAAGGATAAGCAAATATTTATTGGCAACAGTATTGGAATATGGACAGGTATTTTATTTTTTAGTATTTTTTTTCTCATTATATTACTAACCAAGTTCCTTCCTAAAAAAACCTTAGTGAAATATCGGTTTGGATATATTCGGTTCTTTTCCATAAATATTATCGCTTGTGCACTCCCGCCACTTATATTGTATAACTTTTCATTTAAATTTGTTAATTTCCCTGCCCACAATCATCTCATTAATCAAATGATCCTAATATCCATAATTCTGTTTTTCAGCCTACCGCCTATCCAGTTTAAAAAGTTAACAAAATCATTTAATTTTCCATTATTTGCCTTTTTATTTATTTTGTTTTGTATTATTTTTGGATCCATTTTGGATAGTTACGTGAGCTCGTTTTTTTTGACCGGAACCAGAGTACCTTTGTTTTTCTCTTGCTTAATTGGGTCTATCCCTTTGATGGTACTAATGCAAATGTATTATGATAATTATTCATATGGTTGGATAGTAGGAAATATATTTAAACTGTTTCTAATAATCTCCTTATCAGCCTCAATCTTGTTAAATATTTCCCAATTGTTTATTATGGGATACGCAATACTTCTATTTCTTGCCTTCGCATTAATATTTGGATTTTTAGCGAATATTATAGGCAGAAAGTACAATAATACTCTTTCGTCAGGCCTTGCCAATGGAATTGCATTAGCTTGGACATTTTCTACGGCACTACCATTGTACGTTAATTGAGTAGAGACTTATTATGGTCTATATATATGATCCAACAGAGATTAATTTAAAATGACAGTTCTGATTTGTGGGGCAGGAATAGGTGGTTTGAGTTTAGGTCTATCCCTACAACAACTAAAAATACCGTTTCAAATATTTGAGTCCTCAGTATCTATTGAACCCCTAGGAGTTGGGGTCAACCTTCAACCTAATGCCGTAAGGGAACTTTTCGCATTAGGATTAAAAGATTCTCTGAAAGGGATTGGGGTGCAAACCGAGGAATTTGGATTATTTTCAAAAAAAGGTTTGGAAATTTGGACTGAAGCACGGGGCTTAAAAGCAGGGTATAATGTACCACAATTTTCTGTCCATAGAGGAGAACTCCAAAAGCTACTTTATGATACTCTTATTGAACGCTCGAAAAAAAGCTCTGTTAGTTTGGGTATTAAAGCTACTGGCTTCAAAAATTTATCCTCTTCAGTACAATTGCAATACTTTAATAAGAATACAAAAAAAAATGAAATCTTTTATGGCGATGTTCTTGTTGCTTGTGATGGAATAAATTCAAGTATTCGAAAGCAGTTATTCCCAGATGAAGGCGACCCTCTTTGGAATGGAGCAATTTTATGGCGTGGGCTAACAGCCGCTTCTCCTTTTAGGAATGGTGCCTCTATGGTGATGATTGGACATGATACGCAAAGATTTGTTTCATACCCAATAAGTCAAAAAGACAGTCATGGAAATGCAAAAATAAACTGGATAGCGGAACTAAAATTTAATCCTGAAAAAATATATATGAAAAGTGACTGGAGTAAAAAGGTAGATAAATCAAAATTTATAGGTAGCTTTACAAAGTGGTCCTTTGAATGGATTAATCCTTTAAGCCTTATTTCAGAAACAAGCTCAATCTATGAGTATCCAATGGTTGACAGAGATCCATTAGAAAAATGGACGTTTGGAAGAACAACACTGTTAGGTGATGCTGCCCACCCAACATATCCAGTTGGATCAAATGGTGCTAGCCAAGCTATTATTGATGCTAGAAAACTTGCGTTTCATTTAAAAGTAAATGGACTTAATGAAACAGCTTTATTGAGCTATGAAGAAGAGATGCTTCCCCTAACTGCCAAAATAACATTAGCAAATAGAAGTTCTGGTCCCGATGCTCTTCTACAAGTAGTTGAAGACCGTTGTGGAGGAACTTTTGATAACATTCAAGAAATCATTAGCCAGAGTGAACTAAAAGATCACTCAGAAAAATATAAATCTCTTGCTGGTCTAAACATTGAGAGACTTAATAATACAGATAGTATTTTGAATTCATTGATTTAAACTTTGAATAAGAAATTTTCCATATTCACAATATTCTGAATGCTGGGGTCTTTTGCTCTCATTCAAACACTCGCTAATATCTTGCAAGGTTGGCTCTATCCAGGTGTCGTTAGTTTTGTAGTCAATTAAAGTAATCTTAAAATTCATAGATGCGGTGGTACTTGATAAAAAATCATACTTACTAAACCTATCCCCATCGCAATATAGGAAGTAACCCACATCATCAACATGAAAACCTTTTTTTCTTAAAACCCAGACATAGAGATCCATTTGCCTTTTATAAGAAGCTTTCCAGGGATCATCCAATGTAATAGGCCCTTTGTCTGATTTTTGCGACGTACTTTTATAATCAACTATATGCAAACAATTAGTGTTAATATTCAACCAAACGTCATCGAGACCACCGCCAACTTTAAGATTTGTTTTGGGATCCACAAAGTTAAGTCTATCTTTTGCTCCAAAATGCAAGCTTTGCGTCCATAATTCAAAGTGTTCATGAGAGAAAGGAATGAGAAAGTCTCTTCCTTTGGCAACCAAAAATGGATGAGGCTCTCCAATTTCTCTGTATTTGTCAAAATCTCTTTTAAGCAATATATCAGTAGCCTCATTAATATTGAACCCCGGAATAGAAGGAAACTTTATGCCCTCCACTTGTTCCATATAAAAACAAGCTTTACATCTGACAAAGTTTTCAATTCTGCTTCTACTTAGTTCATAGGGCTCAACCTTATTTTTATCAAATTTTCCACGATGTCTTGGCATATTAATCCCCTCTTATTAATTCGATACTAGAATTTAATTTAATTTCCTTGCCAACAAGAAAAGGAAATCCATTGGCACCAAAATCATATCTGTTAATAGAAGACATTATTTCAAACATAAGAGTTTTTGCATTTTTTATGTATTTGTCTTTGGTAAAAACAATAATAACAATATTTTTCTGTACTCCTTTCAGTTTGAGTAGACCACTTACTCGATATCCCTTATCTTTTTTAGAAATACTGGTGCTTTCAAACTCCATAAATGGATATTTGTTCGCATTTAATACACTTTGTCCTAACATGGCGCTGGTAGCTAAAGGAAAGCCTGCGGTACTTTTTCTAATATCTACTTTAATGTAAAACTTAGATTGCTGTTCTTCAGTAAAATCGATAGTGAAATAAGATCTGTCTACATGAAACTCACCATATAAAGGAACGCCACTCACAAAATAAGTAAATTGAAGTGTTTTTGAGTTTGCAATTGTATATCTTTCACTCGCAAAGGTGTTATCTACAAATAAAGGAAATGCAAAAAAAAATAAAATAATTTCAAACCGTAATAAATTTTTTAAATGCATTAATAGACCTTTGATCAGAAGAAAGTATGTTTTAATATATTACTATGAAGCAATTATTTAAAGAACTCACGTTTTCAAACGGTGTAAAAGCAAAAAATAAATTTCTGCTTGCACCACTCACCAACATGCAAAGTCCTGATCAAGGGAGAATTTCTGATGATGAGTTTATTTGGCTTACAAAAAGGGCCGAAGGAGGTTTTGGGATAATAATGACTTGCGCCATGCCGGTGTTAAAATCTGGAATTGGTTGGAAGGGGCAACTTGGCATTTATGATCCCAAACATGAAGATGGCCACTATCGTTTAAATGAGAGATTACACAATTTAGAAGCACTTTCCATAGCACAAATTTTCCATGCAGGGATAAGGGCAGACATTAATTATTCCGGCGATAAAATAGGTCCGAGTATGAATTCAGAAAAGTCTGCGAGAGAGATGTCGATAGCAGAAATTGAAGAAATGAAAGTGGCTTTTGTAGAATGTGCCATTAGAGCACACCAATGTAACTATGATGGCATAGAACTGCATGCTGCTCACGGTTATTTAATTGGTCAATTTCTTTCTAAAAAGTTCAATAAAAGAGAAGAC
>CABZEG010000027.1 GCA_902524655.1 uncultured Alphaproteobacteria bacterium
CGAGATCAATTAAGACTTTATTTTGAGCAAGGGTGTAAACCTAGATCGGAATGGGGAATAGGATCGGAGTATGAAAACTTTATTATCGACATAGATTTAAAAAGACCTGTCGGATATGAGGGTCCTAAGTCTATTTCAAAGTTTTTTGATGTGTTGATCAAAAAATTCGGCTGGGCACCAGTATTTGAGAGATCAAAAATTGTTGGTCTTGAGAAGGACAAAGCAAATATAAGTTTGGAGCCTGGTGGACAGTTTGAGCTATCAGGTGCTATAAAAAAAACTATTCATGAAGTTGACCAGGAAATGAAATCTTTCATGCAAAATATGAAAGTTGTCTGTGAAGAATTAGGCTTGAGATTGTTTTCAATTGGTGCTGCCCCCAATTGGCAAAGGGATGATATGCCTATAATGCCGAAAAACAGATACAAAAAAATAATGATGCCTTACATGAAAACAGTTGGAACTCAAGGTTTAGATATGATGTTGAGAACTTGTACCATACAAGTAAATCTTGATTACTCCTCGGAAGCGGATATGGCAAAAAAGCTTAGAGTCGCTGCATGCATACAACCCCTTGCAACCGCTTTATTCGCGTCTTCCCCCATGTTTGAAGGTAAAAATACTGGTTATCAGAGCTGGAGAGCACAGATATGGAAGAATACAGATAGTGATAGAACAGGTATCCCAAAATTTATTTTTGATGACGATCTGAGTTTTGATAGTTGGATTGAATATGCGTTGGACGTACCCATGTATTTCATAAAGAGAGATGGAGATTATATTAATTTGTCTGGGGAGTCCTTTCGAAGGTTTATACAAGGTCAGTTGGAATCCTTACCAAATCACAGAGCTACCCATTCTGATTGGATTGATCATTTGACAACAATTTTTACAGACGTTCGTTTAAAAAATTTCATTGAAATGAGAGGTGCTGATGGGGGCCCGAGCCAAAATGTAACGGCATTAGCTGCACTGTGGGTCGGGCTTCTATATGATAGCGACTCACTGGATAATGTTTTTAATTTAGTTAAAGCTCTTGATTGGCAGTCAGTCAATGAGTTAAGCATTGATGTTTGTAAACATGGTATGAATGCAACAATTAATTACAAGACTTTATGGGAATTTGGTGAAGAAGTTCTTAACATAGCACAAAGTGGATTACAAAATCGAGGCTCAGCTTATGATATTAAGGATGAAAGCCTATTCCTGGCTCCACTATTGGAGCAAGTTTCAAAGAGACAAACTCTTTCTGGTAAGTTAGCAAATAAATTTGAAAGTAAATGGAAGAACAATTTTTCTACTTTTTATGATGATTTTAATTTTTATCACGGCCTTCGAAACTAAGTTCCTCTTTCTTTAAAAGACGCTTAATATTTTCCGAATGCTTGAATAAAATAAATATACTTAAAAGAAGTAGCGAAAATTTTACCGATGTATTGTCACAAAATACAAATAAGAAAAGATTTGATAATACAATAGCGCTTATTCCAGCAACAGAAGATTTTCTGGTAAAATAAAACACAGTGATCCATGCTAATAAAGTCAAACTACCAACAACAGCACTATAAGATACTAGTGCTCCTAAAAAAGTTGCTACTCCTTTTCCGCCCTTGAATAGTAGATAAACGGGAAAAATATGTCCAAATACAACTGACAGGATTGCCAAGTAAACAAGATCATTATCAATAAATGATGAAATAAAAACTGCTATGAAGCCTTTGAACATATCAAAGAAGAGTGTAAAAGCTGCTGCTTTTTTGTTTCCACTTCGAAGAACATTAGTAGCTCCGATATTTTTTGATCCAAAGGTTCGAGGATCTTCAATCTTAAAAAAAAACTTTCCTAGCAAACCAAAGGGTATTGACCCTATAAGATAAGCTATCAAAATAATTAGAAAAACTGTCATTTATTAATCATACTTTAAACGAATTATTTTTAAAAATTATTTCGCCTTTTACCATTGTTAATAAGTTCTCTCCTTGTAAATTAAATCCATCAAAAGGTGTATTCTGTGATTTTGACTGAAATTGAAATCGATCAATCTTCACAGGTTTATCTGGATCAAAAATGATGATGTCAGCTGGTTGACCTACTTCTAGAGAACCCAAATTCTTTTTAATTATATTTGCTGGGTTTAAAGCTAATAACCTAAAAAGTTCGTTAAGGGTCAATACCTTATTGTGGTATAGCGAAAGAGATGCTGACAATATTGTTTCAAGGCCTACGGCGCCTGGTGCTGCCTCCTCAAAAGGGAGTCTCTTGCTCTCCTCATCCTGAGGAGTATGCATTGAGCAGATATTATCAATCAGTCCTTCGCGTATTGCTTCCGTTAATGTCTCTCTATCACTATTACTTCGCAGAGGTGGTTTCAATTTGAAAAAGGTTCTATAGTTTCCTATGTCAAGTTCATTGAATAAAATATGGTGGATAGAAGTTCCGGCGGTTAACTGCTTGTTGGTAGCCTTTGCTTTTCTGAGAACATCTAAGCCAATTTTTGTTGTAATTTGGTCAGCATGATATCGTATATTTAAATTACTGACCAGTGCGGTGTCGCGTTCCATCCCAATCTTTTCTGCGGTATCGGGGCCTGATGAAATTCCTTTAATTGATGCAAAAACTCCATTGGTAGCAGAGGTATCTTTAGTTAAAAAATGGTCTTGAGGGTGCCCGATAATAAGCGTATTGAAATCAGATGCATACCTTAATATCTGGTGAAAAATTTTTGTATCGGGGATCGAATTAAAGCCATCAGTAAATCCAACAGCACCACCATCATGCAGGAACCCAATTTCAGTCATTTTTTCCCCATTATTTTTTTTTGTTAGCGATGCAGTAGGAAATATTCTTACTTCACTAACTTCCTTACCTCTATTTTTGAAAAACTCTAAAAGCTCCGGGGTATCGATCGATGGTTTGGTATCCGGGCGAGTGACTAAACTTGTGACACCCCCAGCTGCTGCCGCGTTGCTAGCAGATCTGAAACTTTCTTTATGTTTTTCTCCAGGCTCACAAATTTTAACCCCGATATCAACAATCCCGGGCGCTAAACACATTCCCTTACAATCAATTACCTTACCTTCAATCCCCCCATCTCTTTTTTCTATCAGACCATCATTTACCGTAAAAGCACCTGATGTTTCAATTTCTGCTTTAGGATCAATTACCCTTGCATTTATAAATGTGATTTGCTTTCCCATATTATCCTTTCCTATCGACTAGTAGGTGGAGTACGGCCATTCTCAAGGCAACACCTATTTCTACTTGTTCTTGGATCACGCTTCTATTTAGGTCATCAGCAATAATGCCATCAATTTCAACTCCTCTATTCATGGGACCAGGGTGCATAACAATTGCATCACTCTTAGCTAACGAAAGTTTCTGATTATCAAGACCAAAGCGATTGAAATACTCACGCCTCGATGGAATAAATCCACCCTTCATTCGTTCTTTTTGTAATCTGAGCATCATGATGACATCAGCTCCTCTAACACCATCTTCCATGCGATTGTATGTTTCAAGACCCATTTCTCTAAATGAGGCCGGCAGTAAATTGCTAGGACCTATAAGCCGGACTTGATTGTTAAACTTAGATAATAGAGCTATATTTGATCGAGCTACACGGCTATGACTTATGTCGCCGCAAATAGAAATTATTAATCCTTCTTTTTTTTTCTTTCTGTGCTTTATGGTTAAAAAATCTAGTAATGCTTGTGTTGGGTGTTCATGACTGCCATCTCCAGCATTAAGCACAGAGCAATTTACCTTTTCTGATAGGAGATTTGCTGCTCCCGAAGAAGAATGCCTTACCACCAATAAATCAGGTCTCATAGCATTTAGAGTTAAAGCGGTATCAATAAGGGTCTCTCCTTTTTGGATAGAGCTAGTCGCAATTTGTATATCCTGAACTACGCCCCCTAACTTTTTTCCGGCTAACTCAAAGCTTGCAAGTGTTCTGGTCGAATTTTCAAAAAAGACATTTATTTGTGTAAAAGAGCCCAAGCAATATTTTTGCTCAACTTTATTCTTATTTAATTGAAGGTAATATTCAGCAAGAGAAAATATCTCTTCTATGTCATTTCTGCTTAGATCATCTATTTGAATTATATGCTTTGCTTGCAAAAATCTTTCCACTTAACAAGAAAATGATTAGATATAGGTCTAAGTACCAGATAAAATTAGGAAAACAATAATAAATTTTTAAAGCTAAATGAGAAATGATTTTGAACAGCTTATATGGTTATACTTAATGGGCGTTGAGCAGGTCGGAGCTCGGCAGCCAACGAATTATTCGGGGGTTAAAATTGTTAAGAAAATTAGCAATTCGACCGATCAAGATATTTCTGCGTCCAAGAAGACCGAAGAGGTTATAGGAACTGAACGTAAAAAATTAAAATATGAAGATTTTCGAAAAGAGATTAATCAAATTAATAATATTAAAGCGTTGGATAAATATTGGCGGAATATTTTAATAAATAAGTTTAATATCAAGAAATTTTGGGGGCTTAATCAATTAGTTGAGTCAACAAAAATGAATATCTTGATTATTCATGAACCACCTACTAGAAGTGATTTCGCTCAGTATCATTTTTTGAATGGCAAAAAAAGAAATTTAATCAATAATATTATATTTAGTATTTTATCTGGGGAGCGTGAAAAAGAAGTGGAGTATATTTTTGTTCCAATATTACCAATTCCTTTAAACAATGTGTCTGATTTTACGAATCTTCAATCTTTTCACATAATCTTCTTGATTAATTTATTGCGTATATTGAAACCCTCACTTGTTCTTTTAGTAGGAGATAAAGCAACCTCTCTCACGACACAAAAAGACGATGATATCAACGAGGAAATTTTGAAGAAAAATCATTATTTTTCAATTCCTAAACTTGAATACTTGATGAGTGTTCCAGAAGTAAAAAAAACTGTTTGGGAACAATGGAAACAAAAAAGAAGGACTATTAAAAATGACCTCTTCTTATGATACGTCTCGAGAATTTAGATCCATAAATATAGCTATACTTACCGTTTCAGATACTAGAACAATCAAAACAGACAAATCCGGTGCATTTTTATATGATGCAATAGTAGATGCAGGTCATAGAGTGTGTCATAGGCATCTCGTTAAAGATGAAATCATTGACATAAAAAATGTCTTAGTTTCTTGGAGTATGAACTCCGATATTGATGTGATTATAAGCACAGGTGGAACAGGGCTGACCAAAAGAGATGTATCTGTAGAGGCTCACTCTGAAGTTTATGAAAAAGAGATAACGGCGTTTTCATCTATGTTTGCGGCAATCTCGATGGGAAAAATTGGGACATCAGCACTACAAAGCCGCGCATGTGCTGGAGTAAGAAATGGAACGTATCTATTCGCTCTACCAGGATCGCCGTCAGCGTGTCGAGATGCTTGGGAAAATTTGCTTAAACCACAATTTGATTATAGACATTTACCTTGTAACTTTGTAGAGATAATGCCTCGACTTATGAGTGAAAAATAAGAATTTTTTAGGAACTTACTGGGATTACAAAAAAATATGAAATTTTATGGAAGAGCATCAATATTTTTCGTCTTGCTCGGGCTTATTCTCATTTTTCTAGGTTACACAGTAACCTCTTTTACATCTTATTTTACCGAGAAAAATAAAAGTTATTCTGGGAACAGAAAGAGTGCTGAGAGGGAGTATACCGTTTTCACAGACCAGATAAAGAAAACTGAGGAAATACCTGTGATTTATACCTATGGTGAGGTAAAGAGCTGGAGAACATTAGAGATAAGGACACCTGTTGTTGGGAAAATATCCAAGGTAGCCGAGATTTTTAGAGATGGTTCTCCAGTAGTTAAAGGTGACTTTTTGTTCTCTATTGATGATAAAGAATATCAGGATAACCTGAATATAGCAGAGACAGACTTACGTGATGCAGAAAGTGATTTAATCAATGCAAGAACACTTTTTAGGCTTTCTCAAATGGATCTTCAAGCAGCTGAAAAAGAGAAAGCAATCCGGTTATCTTCATTTGAAAGGCAGAAGAAACTTAAAGAAAATGGGGTAATATCTGAAACTATTTTTGAGCAAGCGTCTCTAGCTCTTACAAATGCAGACCGTGCGCTTATCACTAAACAGAATTCTCAAGTTCAAGCAGAAAACAGGATTTTCAAAGCTCAAGTTCTTGTTGAAAGAAGAAAAGTAGCATACGGCTTAGCAAAAAGACAATTAGCGGACACAAAATTTTACGCTCCATTTTCAGGGATACTAGATGAAGTGAATGCTGTAAGTGGACGTTTAATATCACTTAATGACCGGCTGGGTAGGATACTTGATCCGGGGGCACTAGAGGTTTTATTCTCATTATCCGATAACCAATACTCAAGAATAGTAGATGGAGAGGGTAACTTTTTAAAACTAAACGTAGAGTTTTCCGCAGTCGGTTTAGAAAAAAAGAATGGGTATTCTGGAGTAATTGAAAGAGTTGGAGGTCGCTTGAACAGCGGTAATACGGGAAGGCAGGTTTTTGCAAGCATTTCTGTCGAAGATGCGTCATTTTTCAAGCCAGGTGATTTTCTAAATGTTAAGATATTTGAACCAAAATTAAAAGACGTAGCGAAGCTTCCACTTTCTGCTTTAGGGTCTAATAATACCATTTTATTAGTAAATGATGACCTGCGACTTGAAAAGATAAAACTAGATGTTCTGAGATTTCAAGAAAACCACGTTTTGGCAACTAATCTTCCATTTGATAGAAACTTTGTTACTAAATGGTCTCCACAACTAGATACGGGCATAAAAGTAAAAGTAATTAATATGTCCAAGGGTACTAGGAGTGTAGAGCCTGTTAGAAGTGAAAATATAAAGTTATCCAAGGAAGAAAGAGATAAGCTTATAAGTGCAGTAGAAAATAATAAGTGGATTCCAAAAGATGTTAAAAGGAGAATAGTGAAACAACTCAGCCAAGAACTTGTTCCTAAAAAAGTCGTCGATAGGCTCAGAAAGCGAATGGGTGGTTGAGAATTGGAGACAAAAAGTAAACCTACCTTATTCGGATCTTTTTTTGGTTATTTCATAGCACATAGCACGATAGCCAATCTTGTTCTCGTTTTAATTGTTGTCTTAGGCCTTTTTTCAATAAATAAACTGAGGTCACAATTCTTTCCTGATGTGATTATCGAAACTATTTATGTCAGTATTAATTGGCCGGGAGCTGGAGCAGAAGATTTGGACTCTGGTGTTGTAGGTTTCCTCGAACCAAGCTTGCTAGAGTTAGAGGGTGTTGAACAGATTGTATCACGCTCGTATGAGGGTGTATCAAGGATTAAGATAGATTTTATTTCAAATTGGGATATGGAGAAAGCATTAGATGATGTTAAGCTTGCGGTAGAAGAGGCACAAAATTTACCGGACGAAATAGATGATATTGATATCAAAAGAAGAGTATGGAGAGATAGAGTAACTAATGTTGTTTTCTCTGGCCCATTTAGTGTTCAACAATTAGAAAAATACTCAGACCAGTTCTTACAAATTTTATATTCTAAAGGAATAAGTAAAACATCTACTCAAGGGGGAATGAACCCAATAGTTAGAGTAATAGTTCCCGAAAGTACTCTTATCAAAAACAATTTAACGCTTCGTGAGTTATCTGGTGCTGTTAGCACAGGAGCTTCAAGTAGGCCAGCAGGAGAAACTAGTGATGGTTTGGCAAGGTTAAAGGCTGGAGCACAAAAAACACAACAAATAGACCTATCTGGCATAACTGTAAAAACGTTAGGAACAGGAGAAAACATTAAACTAGGGGACATAGGCTCAATAAGTGTTGACAGATCGCCAGCTGTTGAATTTTTTAAAGGTAAAAACCCTGCCATTATCACAAGAGTAGACAGAGGTTCAGAGGGTGATGCAATTGAAATACAGGAAAAAGTTGAAGCCATAATTGAAGAGTTTCAGTTAAATACCCCAGATACTCTTTCCATAGAATTGTCAGGAACCCGTACCGAGGCAATCAAAAACAGATTGAATATTTTAATTTCTAATGGAACAGTTGGATTAATTTTAGTTTTGTTTTTTCTGTTTCTGTTTCTGAATGCAGAAACAGCTTTTTGGGTTGCTGTTGGAATCCCCGTCGCTTTATTTGCTTCGTTTGGGTTTATGTACCTTCTTGGGATTTCTATCAATATGATATCACTTTTTGCTTTAATAATATGTTTGGGAATTGTGGTTGATGATGCGATTGTAGTGGCTGAACATGCTGATTACAGAGCATCAATATTAAAGGAGAACCCGTATAATGCTGCTAAGAATGCAGCAACTTTTATGGGCTTACCAGTTTTCACAGCTACGATAACAACTGTGCTAGCTTTTAGTGGATTAGTACTAATCGGTGGCAGGTTTGGTTCATTAATTGCTGACATCCCGTATACAGTAATATTGGTGTTGCTTGCATCTCTCTTAGAGTGTTTTCTGATTCTTCCAAATCATATGTTTCATAGTCTGAAAAATAGTGCCAAGCGCATTAAATGGTATAATGCACCCAGCCGAAAATTTAATGAAAAATTTGAAATTTTTAAAAATAAGTATTTTAGAAATTTTATTCAACTGAATTTACAGTATCGATATCTAAGTCTTTTGTTCATGGTGTCACTTTTATTTTGCTCAGTTAGTTTATTAGTCTCCGGTGACGTGAAATGGAGGTTCTGGAATCCACCAGAGATAGGGCGCTTAACGGCCAATATTGCGATGGTTCCAGGAGCAACAAGAAACGATACTCTTATCATGCTCAGGGAACTAGAAAGAGCAAATAAAAAAGTAGCCGAAGGTTTCCAGAAAGAAAATGATAGAAATCCTATTACTTTTCGAATAATGCAAGTTGGTGGCAATGAACGTCTAATAGCCGGCACTGAAAATAGAGATAAAGATTTACTTGGCTCTTTCACCGTTGAGTTAATAGACGCCGACTCAAGGCCCTATTCATCTTTTACATATCTCGCAGCTCTACAGGATGAAGTAAATAAAAGCCCACTCCTTGAAACTATGAGTTTTAGAAGATGGGGTTCTGGCCCAGGATCAGACGGTATCTCAATAAATTTAACTGGATCAGACCCAAAAAACTTGAAAGCTGCAGCAGAACAATTGAAAGCATCTTTGTCAACCTATCAAGAGGTATCTGCTTTAGAGGATAATCAAGGGTATGATAAGACAGAGTATATTATGACGCTTACAGATTATGGTAAAAAACTTGGTTTCACCATAGATGGTGTAGGCAAGCAACTATCAGACAGATTAAATGGTATTGAGTCTTTAACGTTTTTAAGAGGAAATAAAACAGGGAAAATTATACTTGAACTAGATAAAGAAGACTCAAAGGGTGATTTTATATACAACGCAAAAGTTAGAAGTAACAATGGTAATTATGGAAGCCTTTCCGATATTGTAACAATAAGTGCCCAATATGGATTTTCATCTGTGACCAGAGAAGATGGGCAAAAACTTATAACGGTCACAGGACAACTTTCGGAAGAAGATGCAGAGCAAGCAGAGTTTGTAAAAGATAGGATCACAAATGAAATTTTGCCTGCGATAGAAGAAAACTTTGGTGTGATTAGTAACCTTACAGGTTTAGCCGAACAGGAGCGCAGGTTCTTAGGAGAGGCGCTTATTGCCTTCCTCTTATGCGTTTTAGGCATTTATTTAACTTTAGCGTGGGTTTTTGCAAGCTGGTCCAGACCAATGGTTATTATGTTGGTAATCCCTTTCGGGTTAATTGGAGCTCTCTGGGGTCATTATGTTTATGGTATAGCTTTATCGATGTTTAGCATTATAGGGCTTATTGGAATGACAGGAATTATTATCAACGATTCAATCGTGTTAATTTCTACTTTCAATGAATACAGGAAAAAGATGGATAATCTAGGGGCAATTACGAAAGCTACCTGCGATAGATTAAGACCTATACTTTTGACAACGCTAACAACAGTTTTTGGATTGGCGCCTTTACTTTTCGAACAATCGAGAGATGCTCAGTTTTTAAAGCCAACCGTAATCACTTTAGTTTTTGGGTTAGGTTTTGGGATGGTAATTCTGCTGACATTAGTACCAGTCTTCATAGCAGTACAGCATGATTTATATAAGTACTATAAGTCCTTTTCCAGATTTGTCTTTTCTTTGAGACTTAATAGACAGAATGGATGGAAAAACTTAACTTATTTTTTAATCTTTCTTTTGGGAGCATTGGCTTTTATTGTTGTGCAAATATTATTTCCTTTAAAATATTTCTTTGTCTTTTTCACTTCTTTCGTTTGTGTAGGGTTATTCTATATATGGTTTGCATTTATGAAGCGAATACAAGACAGAGTTTTTTCATTCAGAAAGCCAACATTTTAAAAAAAGATTAAGAGGGACAACCAATAGTTCTTTTGGCTATTTTCCCATCCAAATAAATAAGAGAAATCTTATCCATATCTATCTCTACATCGTTTCTTGAAATATTTTCTGATTTAAGTAATGCTTCTACTTTACCAATCTCTGGATAAAATGACTGTGTCTCTATGATCCACGAGCTCCCATTGTAATCTACCAACACACCGCTCATTTGCTCATTATTTTTCATTAGAGGATTTTCAAAAATTATTTGGTATTCTTTATTATTTTTTTTCTTTACTTTACACTTATTAGAAATACCAAAACTTGTGGTGATCATAATTCTGTTTTTTGATTTTAAAAGCTTATCTAGAACCAAATAATTAAAATCATTTTCATCACTTATTTCTAAGATTTTATTTTGAACAATACATACGTTTCTGCAAATGCCAAAAGAAATATCCAAAAGTAAATAAAGTCTCTTTCCTTCATCAAATTTCTTTAGTTTTATTGGTAGCAAAAGGTCATCCTCATATCCGAGATACGTAAAAGTTTTGGGCCCTAATTTTTTCGGATATGGCCAGGCTATAGAAAATGATTCTAAATTTTCTTTGTTTTTTATTTTTATCTTGGGTATGAAACCATTTGGTCCTGGAAACTTCCAATATGTAGTCCAACCCTCAGGAAAAGTTATGCCTATAGCACCCCTGATCGAGCCATCCCTAGATAAATTATGATATTCTACATTAGCCTGAGAAAAAACCGGTTTTAATAAGATCAAGTTGACGAAAAGCACTGTAAAAATATGCAGTAATTTCAACATATTTTTTTCGCTCCAAAAAGTAACTTGATTAAGTTTATGCATTATTTTTTTTTTCAATCTATAATTTAGAATGACTGGGCAAAACTATAAAGGAAAATTGTTGATTTCGTCACCTGAAATATCAGATGGTATTTTCGAAAAAAGTATAATTCTTATATGTGAACATGATGCTAATGGTACCATGGGTCTCATTGTAAATAAGCCTCTTATAGATTTTAACTTAGAGACGATTTGGACGAATTTAGGATATGAGAAAAATAATTTACACTTGGCTAATGAAGACATATTCGTAGGGGGACCTCTAGCACAAAATGCCTTGTTTGTGATCCATTCTCCTGAGTACTACATAGACAAAAAAACTATAAAGGTTTGTGAAGATATTTCTCTAACAGGTACCAGGCAAATTACTAATGATATCCAGAAAGGACAAGGTCCTAGAAAAGCATTTTTTTTACTAGGATATTCTGGCTGGGCGCCAGGACAATTAGAGGATGAAATTATTAGAGATAATTGGATTGTATCAGATAAGTTTGAAAATCTAATTTTCAAAGATGATTATCAATCAAAATGGAAAGAAGCTTTACATCTAATGGGAATTGATCCTTCCAAATTATCGTTACATGAAGGCTCATCTTGACTGTCCTATTTTTTTGCAGCTCGTAGTAACCTATCATTTATCGCTGCTCCCACACCATTGGTTGGAATAGGTGCAACTTTTATTGGAACTCCGCCCTTAGCATGGCTCAATCGATCCAAAACATGAAGAAAAGTGAAAAGATTTTTTGCAGCCTCCACTAAGTTCTTTGTCTCGGTGAGTGTTAATCCATCAATTTCTTTCGGATGCGGTCCAAAACTCAGAAATATATCCCCTTTTTTTGGACCATTTTGGTTTAAAAGCAACTCAGCATCTGGCGAATAGTGCTTTAACAACTGTCCCGGACTTTTTATCTGTTTTTGTAGCGGCAAAGCAGAAGACATTTCATGATCTAAGCGACGATTTAATTCATCGAGTGTAATATTTCCAAGTCTAAGTATGCGTGGTTTTTCTACTGAACAGTCAACTACTGTGCTTTCAAGTCCTAGCTCAGCGTTACCTCCATCAAGAAGAGCATCGATCTTATTTTTTAATTTAGCGTATACATCTTTAGGAGTTGTACAGGTAAGCTTTCCAGATTTATTTGCTGAAGGACCAGCTAAAGGTTTATCTAACTCTCGTATCAACTTGCTTGCGGTAATGTTTCTCGGACACCTTAGGGCTATAGTCTCTAGTCCTGCTGTAGCTGATTCAACAATTTTTGATTTTTTCTTTTTCACTATAATTGTAAGAGGTCCTGGCCAATATTTTTCTGCGAGTTTATTTGCCGAACTGTTGAAAACTCCGTACATGTTTGCCATATCGTAGCTGGACACGTGAATGATTAGAGGGTTGAAACTGGGACGGTCCTTTATTTTATATAATTTTGTCACAGCTTCTTCTGAAAAGGCATTTGCGCCAAGCCCATAAACAGTTTCTGTAGGGAAAGCAACAACCCCATTGTTAGTTAAAATTTCTGCTGCTTCCCTTATACCTTCAAGGCTATTTTTAATAACTTTCATTTATATAATAAGACATGTTGATTTGTAGAAGTTTAAATACTAGAGTTCAAATATTAAATCAAATCATTAAAGAGCAAGTTAGGATGAGCTATATCGCACCCATAGATGAAACAAAGTTTTGGTTATATGAAATACTTGACGCTAAAAGGCTATTTTCTACTCCAAATTTTAAAGGGTTTAAGAAAGAGGATTTAAACCTAATTCTTGGTGAGGCTGCTAAAATAACATCGGAAATTATATATCCGCTCAATCACAAATCTGACCAAATTTCTGCAAAGCTTGAGAACGGGATATGTAGAACAACTCCAGGCTTTGCTGAAGTATATAAGCTTCTGGTTCAAGGTGGTTGGTCAAGTATTTCAGGTGACCAGAAGTATGGAGGAATGGGGTTGCCAACCACGGTCACAAGTTGTTTTAATGAATATTTTGGCAGCGCGTGCCTTTCATTTTCTTTATTGTTCTTAATGAATCAGGGTCAGATTGATGCTTTGGAAAATCATGCTAACGAGGACATAAAAAACATTTTTTTACCCAAGTTAAATGCTGGAGAGTGGACTGGCACTATGAATTTAACGGAGCCACATGCAGGTTCAGATGTTGGCGCGTTAACAACAAAAGCAGAGAAAAATATTGATGGGTCTTATGCGATTACTGGTCAAAAGATATACATTAGTTGGGGTGAACATGATTTATCAAGTAATATATGTCATTTAGTTTTAGCAAGGTTATCAAATGCTCCAAAAGGATCGAAAGGCGTTTCCCTTTTTATTGTGCCGAAGTATGTCCAAAATCAAGAGGAAGAGTGGATTTTAGAAAACAATGTTAGGGCGATTTCGCTTGAAAAGAAAATGGGTATGCACGGATCCCCAACAGCTGTGATTGAATATAGACGATCGCAAGGCTGGTTGGTCGGGGAAGAAAATGCTGGTTTGCATGCAATGTTTACGATGATGAATAATGCAAGACTTGGAGTTGGAGTGGAAGGATTGTCGCAGTGCGAGCTAGCAACACAGAAGGCTTTAGAATTTGCAAAAACTCGAAAACAGGGCTATGCAAAAATTGCCAACGGCAAGGGTACTATTTTGGATCATCCAGATGTAAGAAGAATGCTAATAACGATGAAAGCTTTAACAGCAGCTGTTAGAGCTTTATGTCTGGACGCCGCACTTTCTTTAGATCTATCAAAATCAGATAATCAACAACTTGCTATTAAAGAGGGAAAAAGAGCCTCGTTTTTAATTCCGATAGCTAAAGCATTTTCTACAGATATAGGATGTAGAGTTGCAGATATTGGTATACAAGTTCACGGAGGTATGGGTTACGTAGAAGAAACAGGCGTGGCACAGGTTCTACGGGATGTCAGAGTTACCGCGATATATGAGGGAACCAATGGTATTCAGGCTATTGACCTAATAGGAAGAAAATTGTCTGATGGTGGTAATGTAGCAAGAGGTCTACTTGACGAAATAAAAATGACAATCCAGGGATGTGATGATCATGCAGATCAACAAATAAAAGAAATGGGCGCTAGATTATCTAAATCCCTGAAATGTCTAGAGAGCTGCTTAGAATGGATGCTCAAACAAGAAGATTTTAATGACAGACTTGCCGGTGCAACACCATTTTTAAAAGCTTTTGGATTTATTTTGGGCGCAAATTATCTAGTTAAGGCAGCGCTCAAGTCTGATGCGTTAGATAGAAAATCAATTGCCCAATTTTACTGCATAAATATCCTCCCAGAAATGGAGGCCTATGGAGTTGTGAGCCAAAGTGGACAGGATTGTCTTTACAATTTCAGTGACACATTTTTTGGGTTTTCTCAGTAATGAAAAAGATAGAATTTGTATTTCGGGAAAGTCCTGAAGCTGGCAAGTTATATAACATAACAGAAGGAGTATATTGGTTCCCTATGCCCTTACCTATGATGGGACCTGACTTTGTGAACTGTTACATTTTAGATGATGGGCAAGAAATAGCGTTAGTTGACACAGGTGCAAATTTAGGTGACTGTAAAGATATATGGGAAAGCATTCTTCAAAAAAACTTTTCTAAAAAAAAAATAAGCAATATATATGTGACGCATCACCATCCAGACCATATCGGATTGGCTGGATGGTTATGTGAGAAGTATCATACTGAAATGATTTGCTCTCGTACTACTTATTTAATGGCTAAAATGCTTTCTGTTGATGTACACGAAAAGGTCAGTTCAAGCACAGAGCTTTTTTGGAGACGAGCAGGTATGTCACCAGAAATGCTCAAAGAAAAAGTTTCTGCTAGGCCTTTTAACTTTGGTGATGGTGTTTCACCCCTAGATAAGGGCTTTATAAGAATAAGTGAGAATGAAACAATTTCCGTAAATGGTGTTGACTGGACAGTGAATATGGGGAATGGGCATGCTCCTGAGCATGCTACTTTCTGGTCAAAAGAGTTGAATTTGGTTCTTGCTGGTGATCAAGTCTTACCCGGCATCTCATCAAACTTAGGCGTTTATCCTACAGAACCAAATGCTGACACTGTAGGTGATTGGATAAATAGCTGTCAAAAGTTTCTTATGCTTGCTAGCGATGACCATGTCGTGTTGCCAGGCCATGGGCGACCATTTTCTGGACTACCGCGAAGACTTAAGCAGTTAATTGAAAACCATGAAGCTGCTCTGAAAAGGATTAAGAAAGAGTTAAAAGATAGACCGAAAACTGCTGTCGAATTATTCAAGACCATTTTTAAAAGAGATATCAATAAACGAGAATATATGCTGGCATTGCATGAGGCAGTTGGTCATGTCAATCATCTTAAAAAAATAGGATTAGTTCATAGACATGTTAGACCGGACGGTGCTTTTGTTTTTGAACTAAAAGATAATTGTTAGATAACAAAACCCAAAAGGCTGCTTTGATCTATTAAATGAAAAAAACATTTTTTTTGTTTGTGTAAAATTTTTATAAACTACTATAGCCAAAAACTAATCTAAATTTTTTTTTGTACATCACAAATATTGTTAATCTACGATCTATAAAAGACCCTCTCTAATCATTTTTTTTCTAGCAAGTTTCCTCGCTCTTCGTACAGCTTCAGCCTTTTCTCTAGCTTTTTTCACAGAGGGCTTTTCAAAATGTTGCTTGAGTTTCATTTCTCTAAAAACTCCTTCTCTTTGTAGCTTTTTTTTAAGAGCTCTCAAGGCTTGTTCAATATTATTATCTCTAACGTTTACTTGCACGCACAAATCCCTATAAAGTTATCTGGGGATTATTTATCAAGACATACGATACTTGTCTACAAAATAATGAATAAAGAAGGAAAAACTAAAAATGAAAGCGGTAATTATAAATAAGTTTGGAGATTTAAAAGGCACAGTCTTAAAATCAGGCTTAGATATTCCTAGACCTGGTAGACATGAGGTTTTAATTAAAGTAAAGGCTGCGGGCGTGAATCGACCCGATATTTTACAAAGGCAAGGCTTATATAAAGTACCTAATGACGCAAGCCCGATCATGGGATTGGAGGTTGCTGGTGAAGTAGTTGAACTTGGTGTGGATGTTACAAAAAAAAGGCTTGGAGAATTCGTTTGTGCATTAGTACCTGGAGGTGGTTACGCAGAATATGTTGTAACAAACGCAAACCACTGTCTTCCAGTGCCTAAGTGTTTATCAATAGAGGAAGCTGCAGGCCTATGCGAGTGTCTTTTTACAGTTTGGATTAATATGGTACAGCTAGGTCAATTAAGAAAGAATGAAACATTTCTTATACATGGTGGTTCTAGCGGAATTGGGATGTTCGCAATCCAGTTAGCAAAGCAGCTGGGTGCAACAGTTCTAACAACTGTAAAAAACCAAGAAAAATCAGATTTTTGTTATTCCTTAGGAGCTGATAAAGTTATTCAATATTCTGTAGAGGACTTTCATAATGTTTTAAAAAATAAAAATGAAAAATATGCTGTGGATCTTATTTTAGACATGGTAGGGGGAGAATATTTTGAAAAAAATATTGACCTTTTAAGCGATGAAGGGAGATTAGTAAATATTGCGTTTCTCAAAGGAGCTTCAGTGAAGCTAGACCTGAGTAGATTAATGATGAAGAGAATAAAAATAACTGGCTCTACACTTCGACCTAGAACGGTTGAATATAAGAGTACAATCGCTGATGAATTGCGCGAAACTGTTTGGCCCCTCTTGGATAGCAAAAAAATTAGAGTACACATCGATTCTGTATTTTCATTAGAAAAATTCAAGGATGCTCATACCCATATTGAGAATGGAAATCATCTGGGAAAGATTATATTAAGTCTTGATTAACAGAGCCGTTTCTTTGTATAAAGCAGAGTAAGATCAATGCTAGAAAAATTAAATTGTTAGCGAGGAACAGATGGAATACCCACTTATGAGGAAAGCCACGGCAGTTTGGCTACTAGACAATACAACCCTGACTTTCAGGCAGATCGCAAATTTCTGTGGGCTTCATGAGTTAGAAGTTAGTGGCATTGCCGATGGCGAGGTAGCCAGTGGCATTCGTGGTATAGATCCAATTATCAATAGTCAACTAACAGCAGATGAGATAAAGAAATGTGAAGAAAACGAAGAATTAGATCTTAAGCTTTACAAGAATCCAGCTGCGGTTGGAGAGAAAAAAACTAGGGGCCCGAAATACACCCCACTTTCTAAAAGGCAAGATAAACCGGCAGCCATAGCCTGGCTAGTAAAATATCATCCTGAGATGACTGATGGACAAATATCTAGATTGATTGGAACTACTAAAAATACGATTAAGGCTATAAGAGAGAGAACTCATTGGAACATAAATAATCTAACCCCAACTGATCCGGTGATACTAGGTCTATGCAAACAAGTAGAGCTTCAGAAAGTATTAGACAAGATGCCTAAAGATAAATCTGATGAAATCCTGGCTAATAAAACTTCTGAAAATGATGTAGGTGTTACTGATCCTACAAAGTCACTTTTCGATGAAAATTCTTTTAAGGAATACAACTAAATAAAATAAAGTTTCTAATAAGCTGCCTTTTCGAGCTTGTTTAAAATGGACCGACCTCCATCAATGGTAATTACTTGCCCTGTAAGAAATCTGGCGTTCTCAGATGACAAAAATAGAGCAAGATCAGCTACCTCTTCCGGTTCAGCAATATAACCCAATGGAGTTGCATCAATTATTGAGTCTTGTAATTCTGGATTGCTGTGTAAGTTTAATCGCAAACTCGAACTCATAATGCTACCAAGAGATATAGCATTTACTCTTATACCTTCTTTTGCTAGACAAACAGCAAGTGATTTGGTCATTTGGTTGAGGGCTGCACAACTTACAGAGTATGGCATCATTTCAGGTATTGTTTGATTAGCAGCTATTGAGGTCAAATTTATTATCGAACCTGCAATCTCGCTATTTTTTCTATTCTCAGTCTGCTTTATTAATGATTGTGCAAAAAGTTGACTTACGTTCAAAGTAGCTATGAGATTTTGTGATAGGGACTTTTCGAGGGCTTCTTCTTTCTCATCTAATGGGTTTGAAGGGATAATTGTTCTGTTCGCATTAACTAAAATGTCTACTCGCTCGAATTTATTTAAAGTGGTTGCAATTAGATTATTAACAGCTAGTTTATCTTGCATATTCCCAAAAAAAGAGTGGGCTCTGGGACTTTCCAATGAAATCCCAGAGATTAAGCTTTCCAGATCAAATTTAGCATAGTCTGAAAATACCACGTTTGCTCCTGCCAGAAGAAACTTTCTTCCAATTTCCATTCCTATACCATGTGAAGCTCCAGTTATAATGGCTGTTTTATTCTGCAAGTTTTTTAGCATGTTAATGCCTCTTTATATTCGGTTTTAGTAACTGACACACAAAATAATGGTTATCTTTGTACAAAATCTTTATAATATCAAAATATTGTTTGAGATCACTTTCAACATATACCCCTGAAACAAAAACCATCCAAACACTACCCTGGTGTTTTATTAGCCTAGAGCAATAAAAAACAAAGGATCTCAGCAAATCTATATCTTTAAGTTTTCCAGAGTGAAAGGGAGGATTGCAAATTACATGATCAAATCGAGGTTTTAATTTTTTGATATTTTTGAGACTAGTCCATCTAAATGTTGCCCTTTTATCATCTATATTTTTTTTTGACGCGAGATATGCGGAATAATTATTTTCAAATAATGTAAGTTTTGTAATCTTGTCGTTTTGCCTAAGTGCCTCCTTACTTAAATATCCCCATCCAGAACCGAGGTCTGCAACTTCTCCAAATAATTTAGTATCAAACGCTGAGGTCAGTTGCCTCGATCCTTTATCTACTTCTTTCGGAGAAAACATATCGCACCTCGTGTAATATCCATCTCTATTGAGATGGAAATCTTGATATTTTTTCCAGTGACTAAACAACGGTTGTTTTTTTTTATAGACAGCTATACTTCCCTTTTTTTTAACAAACGTTTTTTCGGCAGTCTGGTAATTAGAGATATTTCTAAGAAAACTTTTGATGCCTATCTGATTATCACCGCATATAATCATACTTCCACCATATTTTATGTTATCCTCAGTCAAGGCTATGAGGCCCATATTAGTTTCTTTACTCTTTGTCATTTCGAGAATTATAGTGTCGTAATAGCGGTTTAAAATAGTGGAAATTTTGAAGCCTAAACTTTTGGCCTCTCTCAAATTATCTTTTATATGTGAAATGAAGTGACACAAGTGTTTATTAGTAATGCAATTAAAGTTTCGTGGTTGGTCAGATCCTAAAATTGCTATTTCGTGATCATTATATGATAGTGCTACTTGGCTCCAAAATTTTTCAAACCTTTGGCACGCCAGAGCGGTCAATCTATTCTTTCTCCATAGTGCATTGGAGTGGGTGTTGATTTTTTCTAGAATAATCCATAACTTGAGTTACTTTGGTTTCAGCTATATCATGTGAATATACGCCGACGACGGCAATACCTTTTTTATGTACCGTCAGCATTATTTGCACAGCTTTTTCATGCCCAATGGCAAAAAACTTTTCCAGTACATGTACCACGAATTCCATAGGGGTAAAGTCATCGTTTAATAGCAAAACTTTGTACAGTGGAGGCTTTTTTAGCTTACTGCGCTTTTCTACAAGCACTGAAGTGTCTGACAAGTCGTTATTTATATCGTCATCTTTATTTGCCATCCTGTTTTCCGTCTTTTATTTTACTTCTATTCTTTATTTAGTCTAAGTATATTAGAAGTAAATTAAAGTCATAACTAACATTTTCTTTTAGAATTGAAAATAACTTATATTGACTAAAAAAAGTTAACCTTAAATTATTTTATATCATATTTGATAATGAACTGATAAACAAAACAACGGAGTAGCATTAATAAATAAGAGAAAAGTAACGCATTGAATATTTATTTTCGATTGGTAAACACTCTAATTTTAACAAGCCTTGTAGTATTAATATATGGATCTGAGCTATCGGCTAGAACCTTTGCATATATAGTGGCTGATGCTAGGGACGGTATGGTTTTAAAGAGCCATAATTCAAGACAGATAGTTCATCCCGCTTCACTTACAAAAATGATGACTATTTATCTAGCCTTTGATGCAATACGTAATGGCCGAATAAAGTTAGATCAAAAGGTAATTGTAAGCAGAAATGCTGCTTCAGAGCCTCCGTCAAAATTTTGGTATAAACCGGGACAGAAAGTCTCAATTAGATACTTAATAAGAGCATCCGCTATACGATCCGCTAACGATGCGGCTACGGCGCTCGCCGAGGCTATTTCTGGCTCCGAAAAAAAATTTATTAATGACATGAATATAGCGGCAAAAAAAATGGGCATGAATTCTACAAGGTTCAAAAACGCCCACGGTCTTACAGAGGGAGGGCACTATTCCACAGCAAAAGATATGCTGACATTAGCTCATAGACTTATGCTAGACTACCCAGAATATTTCAACATTTTCGGTAGGCTGGAAACTTTTGCTTCAGGAAAAACAATAAGGAATACAAATCATAAGTTTCTAAGCCAATTTAAGGGTGCCTCAGGCATAAAAACAGGCTATACAAATGCAGCAGGACATAATTTGGCAGCCTCTGCTAAACGAGGAGATAAAAAGCTAATAGGAATTTTAATTGGCTCAAGCTCTTCTACTGAAAGAGCAAAAAAAATGATGGGGCTATTTGATGATGCTTTTAAGATTATACCAGTAAGAAAAAATATAAAAAAACTTGTTCCACTTAATTTGACAAAAAATACCTTAAGTGAACAAATAGTTGCTGTGAACGTTCCGCTTTTGAAACCAAAATCATTTGAAGCTCTGCTAGAGAAAAAAAGAAAAAGTTTAAGTGGTCCAAACAATAAACCAAATAAAATTTCAATTGAAAATGTTGGGGAAAATATTGTCAATATACAGATTGGAATGTACAAGACGCTTGTTCTTGCAGAGAAAGATATGCCAAATGTTCTGTTATTAAATATTGATTTACTGGCGGATATCGACAATGGAGCTATAAAAATAAGTAAAAATAAAGAGAAAAAATACTCCATTTTCGTAAATAACATTTCATATGTTTTAGCTGAAAATCTGTGTATTAGAACTAGAACTCAAGAAATAACATGTACTGTTTTAACAAATTAGTCATCAGTTAAACTCAGGCTACCTAAAAGCATCCTCATTTCTTGTCGGGCAGATACATGGCTGAGCGTAGGTTGCCAGCCATCCATTTTTTCCAGGTCAAGCAATGTCAATCCAGATAAAAATAACTCTTTAAAAATCACTCGTTCCGAAAATCCTGTGCTCAGTCGAAATCCAATTCTCTTGGATAGATTTTTCAGAGACTTACCAACATGGTATTTATTTTTGCTAAAAACGTGTGATATTCTATTTCTTAATATAACCCAATCTATCGGTGGATGTTTTGCAGATGCTCTTAGTTGCCTGCAATCCCAAACCATCTCTGAATAAACTGAAGGTCCAACTACTTTTCCAGTGGAGGCCTCGATCTTTGCTAAAAGATCAAAGTCAATCAAACTATCATTCATTGGCGTTACCAGGGTATCGGCTACGGTATGGGCCATCTTTACATAATTTGATATGCCCCCGGGACAATCAATGACTAAAAAGTCACATGTTTCTTCTAGAGTCATTAAAGCGTCAGCAAATCGTTTCTCTTCCTCTAAATTAGCTTCAGCTTTGCTATCTTTATTCGATTGATCGATTTTATAATAGGTTGGGCTCGGTAAGTTTGACTTTTGTTTTCTACAAAAATCAGCTCGATTTTCTAAGAACCTTGACATGCTTTTCTGTCGGATGTCTAAGTCTATTATTCCTACACTTTTATCCTGGTAGCAAAGACCTATGGCCACGTGTATGGCCGTTGTGGATTTTCCAGATCCTCCTTTTTCATTACCAAAAACGATAATCTTCGACATTTTATTTGCCAGGATCTATAACTTGATATTATAGATGATAGAAGAGTGTAATTGGCTAGAGTTTAAATCCTTCATACTTCTTCTTAAACTTTGAAACTCTTCCTCCGGTATCGAGAAGCTTTTGAGAACCTCCTGTCCAAGCTGGATGAGTTAATGGGTCTATCTCAAGGTTTAGACTTTCATCTGTTTTTCCATACGTAGATCTTGTCTTATAAGTCGTACCGTCTGTCATCTTAACATTAATAAAATGGTAATCGGGGTGTATATCTTTTTTCATCTTCTTCGTCCTAAGTTTTAGTTGGGGCGCTAATTTCATCCTTATAATTGGTTTTTTCGGCTATTCTGGCAGACTTCCCTCTGAGCCCTCTCAAGTAATACAATTTCGACCTTCTAACTCTTCCCCTTCTCATAACAGAAATTGACTCTATGTTTGTGGAGTATAGTGGGAAAACTCTTTCAACTCCCTCCCCAAATGATATTTTTCTTACTGTAAAGGATGCAGCGAGTGAAGATCCACCTTTTCTAGATATAACGACGCCTTCATAGTTTTGTATCCTGGTACGTTCACCTTCAGTAATTTTGTAGCCTACCTTTACGGTATCGCCAGAAGAAAAGTCGGGAATAGTTTTCCCTAATTTTACTATTTGATCATTTTCAATTTTTTTAATGATGTGCATAATTAAACCACTTAAATTCGATTACATAATCCCTTTTAATCTTTTTTTTTTTTTTTAAACGTATTTAATAAATAAATCTGGTCTATTTTCTTTGGTAATTCTTTCCGAAGTTTTATTTTTCCATTCCAATATTTTCTCGTGATTCCCAGACCTAAGAACTTCAGGCACTTTCATGCCTTTCCAGACCAGAGGTTTTGTAAACTGAGGAGCTTCAAGTAAATTTTCAGAGAAGCTTTCCGAAACAACAGACTTACTGTTGCCTAAGGTGCCAGGAAGCAACCTGACTACTGTATCTAATAAAATCATAGCTCCCAGCTCACCTCCCGTAAGAATAAAATCTCCAATAGATAGTTCTGTCATCTTATGTTTTTCTATAACTCTTTGATCGATGCCTTCAAATCTACCACAAACAATTACAATCTCATTATATTGCAGCATATCCTTTGCAATTTTTTGAGTTAAAGGAATACCTTTTGGGCTCATGCAAATTATCAATCTTTTTGAATCACTAATTGAACTATTAAGGTTCGATATAGCAGTATCGAGAACATCAGGCATTAAGATCATTCCAGGTCCTCCCGAAATTGGCTTATCGTCTACTTTATTATGCTTACCTTTACCATATTTTTTTAAATCAATAGCTTCCAACAACCAAATCTTATTATCCAATGCTCTACCTGTTACTGAAGCGGATAATGGACCAGGAAAAAGTTCTGGGAAAAGAGTTATGACTTTAGTGCTTAAGAGAGTTTTATACATTTTTTTAAATGCTTTATCTTCAGTTAAATATGCCTTTCAAGGGCGTCAACATAATTGTGCTAGAAGCCAAATCTATGCTACTTACGTTATCTTTATCAAAAGGTACGTATATTGTTGTTTCTCTTGCGTCAAGTGAAACCTCTAGTACATCCCCACTACCGAAGTTGGTAACATTTTTAACGAAACCTTTCTGCATACTGCCATCAATAATTATTTTAAGTCCTTTAAGGTCTTCGTAATAAAATTCTTCAGTCGTAAGGGTTGGTAGGAATTTTTTTTCAAGAAAAACATGCCTCCCTTTAAGTTTTTCTGCCTGTTCTTTACTTTTAGTTTCTGAGATAGCAGCTATCCATATCGATCTTTTTAATTTTTTTAAAAAATTGATTTTAGTTTTTACTTGAAAATCACTCACAAAAAAAAGTTCAGCTGTTTTCAAAAGCCTTAGTTCTTCCAAATAAAGAT
The DNA here is from genome assembly GCA_902524655.1 of uncultured Alphaproteobacteria bacterium. Classification (GTDB taxonomy): domain Bacteria; phylum Pseudomonadota; class Alphaproteobacteria; order Rhodobacterales; family Rhodobacteraceae; genus CACIJG01. Next base: position 24,072 of record CABZEG010000027.1, read on the forward strand.
TTACCTTTATATGGCCCTTCAAACCGTATGAGCCAATCACTCTTCCAGCGGTAATAAAATTGTTTAAGTTCTGTTTTATCAGATCTAAATACCAGTATTTCTAAAAACAATAAAAACACGAAGATAAAATAGGGTACAAATCGATTTTTATCAAATCCATATAGCTCTAAATTTCCAAATCAAATTTTTATTTTTGTTCTTCTGCTGGAGCTTCTTCCGCTTTTGGTTCTTCTTCCGCTTTTGGTTCTTCTGCTGGAGCTTCCTCCGCTTTTGGTTCTTCTGCTGGAACTTCTTCCGCTTTTGGTTTTTCTGCTGGAACTTCTTCCGCTTTTGGTTTTTCTGCTGGAGCTTCTTCCGATTCTTTCTTTGGCTTTGCCTTTATAGGATTATTTCTTGTTTTCTTTGGAAGGATTTCTAAGCTTTCCAATAATCTACTAATCCTGTCTGTAGTCTGTGCTCCCTTAGATAACCAATTTTTAATTTTATCTAGGTCTAACTTTACTCTATTACTGTCGTCTTTATTTAAAAGAGGATTGTAGGTACCTAACTTCTCTATAAACCTTCCATCTCTTGGCATCCTACTATCAGAGACAACTACTCGGTAAAATGGTCTTTTTTTTGAACCGGCCCTAGCTAGCCGTATTTTGATACTCATAAATTACTCTCCTATTTTTTTCTTGATTTGCTCATGGTTTTTTTTGGATTCAGTTGTAATAAGTTTCATAAGGTTAATTACAAATTTCCTGTCGAGACCACTATCTCCTATAAGTTTTTCAAGCGTCTTTACCTGTGTTTTTTCCCTTTTCTCGTCATGTGGCTTTATATTGTTTTCAGCTTTTATTAATCCAATCTTCTTTGTTACCGAAAATCTCTCGATTAGAGCGTTTACAATTATTGCATCGAGCCTATCGATTGTACTTCTCTCATGTTTTAGCAATAAATCAACATTAATTTTGTTTTTTTTCATTTGATTATTTTTTGAAGTTTAATCCTGCCAGGTTTGTTGGAAGTTTCGATCCCAATTGCTTTTGCAGTACTTGAGCATCAGGCAAAGAAGTTGTCATTCCATCGCTCTTTCCTGACATTTGCTGCATAAAGCCTCTTAGCATACCTTTGCCGCCCATTTTTCCCATTCTTTTCATCATATCTGACATTTGTCTATGCATCTTAATAAGCTTATTCAATTCAGGCACTTCAAGCCCAGCTCCAAGGGCTATTCTTCTCTTCCTACTTGCCTGGAGAAGATTCGGAGCCAATCGTTCTTTTCTAGTCATTGATTGAATCAGAGCAATTTGGTGTTTTATAACAGAGTCATCAAGAGATTTGTCATCTAAATTTTTCAAAAGCTTTCCCATTCCAGGCATCATTCCCATCAAGCTCTGCAGTCCACCCATTTTTTGCATTTGCTCCAACTGGTTTTTTAAATCATTCATATTGAACAACCCTTTTTGGAAACGGCGCATGGATCGCTCCGCTTTTTCGGCCTCCAGCGTTTCAGATGCTTTTTCAACTAAGGAAACTATATCACCCATACCTAGTATTCTTCTAGCAATACGGTCAGGATGAAATTCTTCTAACGCATCAACTTTCTCACCAGTACCTATAAATTTTATCGATTTTCCTATCGTTGAAACCATCGAGAGGGCCGCTCCCCCTCTACCATCACCATCCATTCTAGTTAAGACAACCCCTGAAATATTTAATCGCTGGTTGAAGGAGCTAGCTACATTAACGGCCTCCTGGCCAGTCAATCCATCAGCTATCAGAAGTGTCTCATTAGGATTACTTAAATCTTTAATTTTTTCGATTTCTGTCATTAGCTCATCGTCTATTTGCATTCTGCCCGCAGAATCAAGAATAACTACATCATATCCTCCTAAAGATGCTTGCTGCATTGCTCTAGAAGTAATTTGCACCGGTGACTGATTCTTCACTATTGGTAAGGTATCAATTGAGTTACTTTTACCCAATACTTCAAGCTGTTCCATGGCTGCTGGGCGTCTTGTGTCTAAACTAGCTAATAAAACTTTTTTCTTTTCTTTATTTCGTAACCTTAAAGCTAGTTTCGCTGAGGTTGTAGTTTTTCCTGAACCTTGTAACCCTACCATTAAAATTGTCGAGGGTGGATTGTCAATTTTAAGAGCATTTGATGTCTTGCCGTGGCCTTCTAATACCTTTATTAATTCATCATGCACTATTTTAATTACTTG
>CABZEG010000028.1 GCA_902524655.1 uncultured Alphaproteobacteria bacterium
TTGCTAACATCGGTCCCGGACTATCCCATTAATTTAAGCTTCAATTTATTAAGCTCGGTAGTTGTTCGTACAAGTAAAAGATAAACAAAAAGAGATGAAAACCCAACTAATGCTAAAATAAGTGGAAAATAGTAGCTGTCATCAATATTCTTTTCTTGATCAAGAGACAAAGTTGGGCCTTGATGTAGACCTTGATCTATAAAAAAAACGATATACCTGGATAGAAGAGCGAAAACAGATCCTAATATACAAAACAAAGAAGTAACATTCGCTGCTTTGTCTAAAGTTTTGATAGCCGACCATAAGATGATGTACCCCACGTAGAAACATAGCAGAACTGCAAATGAGGTTAGTCGAGGGTCCCAAACCCAGTAAGTTCCCCAAGTGCTGCTACCCCACAAACTTCCTGTTATTATGGTAGAAATAGTCATTATTAAACCAATCATCGCAGACGATTTAGCTGCTAATGCGCTAACGTATTGGCGCCTAATCAACCAAACTATAGAGGCTACAGTCATCATAAGATATATGTTTATTGCTAAGAATGCTGCAGGAACATGGATAAAAATTATTTTCACTGTCTCCATTTGCTTATAGTCAGGGCCAGTAAAGAACACACCCCAAACTAAACCAGGTATAATTGCTAAAATAGCTATCAAACCTGCTAGAGGTGATATTATCTTTGCTAGTTTTTTAAAAAGTACCGGGTTAGAAAACTTCCAAAATTTATTTAACGCGCTGTTTTTCATTTTTATGAATAATTCAGTTTAATTGCATACGCAGATATATAGGGACTGAGTACCACAGTAAATAGTGTATTTGCGTATAGTAGCAAATATTCCAAGGCAAATAAATCGGTGGTGCTGGAACTGCAGCAGAAAATTCCTAAAAGAAGAGTTGGGAAATAAAACGGTATAGTAATTGTTGTAAGAAGAAAATTACTGCGGTTTGATAACGTTAGGCAGGATATCATTGTTCCTATAAAGCTGAGTGAAGGAGATCCACACAGTAGAACTATAAAAATTCTTAAAATATGATCAGAGCTTATTTGAAATGTAATCAAGACAACTGGAATTATAATTATTAGCGGAATAACAACTGAAACCCAATGAACAATCGTTTTTAAAAACATTGTTACTTCTAGGGGAATGTCAGCGATCAAAAGGTAGTCCAAAACCCCACTTTCGTAGTCCTCATGGATGACTTTGTTTAGAGTAAGCAAGATAGACATTAAAAGACTTAACCAAACTGCGGTGAGACCTATATTACTAAGCACAAAGTTATCACCAAATGCCGAAAGCGCGAATAAGAGGATAAAAAATAAAAAGAAGGAAAAAGCCAAAACTACGTGTGAACCAGACCTTATTACCAATAGAAATTCTAGTCGAAGAATATTTAGCATTTTAATTTCTACCGCTATGGCTTTCTAGATTAATTATTTTATGTCCCTTAAATTGTGTCGGTTCATGAGAAGTAATTATCGACAAGCCTCCTGCCCTAAGATGAGAGGTGTGTAGTTCCAAAAACTTTTTCTTGCCAATAAAATCTAGGTTTGTTGTTGGTTCATCGAGAATCCAAATATTTCTATTCATCAAGGAAAGTCTCACCAAGGCTAGTCTTTTTCGCTGACCCTCGGAACAACTTTCAACAGTTTTATTTGGTAGATCCCAGAATTTTATCAATTTGCTAGTATTAGCATCCGAGCTGTAATATGCTTTCCAATATTCTATTGTCTCCATTACAGTTAGCCCAGTATGGATAGAGGCTTTATGCCCGTAATATCCTATGTGTTCCTGCCTATTTGAAGGATCATTGGAAAGATTAATTTTGTTTATCGATATTTTGCCTTTGAAAATTGATTTGAATCCAACAATTGTGTTCAAAAGAAGTGTCTTGCCAACTCCGTTTGGGCCTGTAATGGTAATCGACTGCCCCGAATTTAAATTGAAATTTATATCACTGAGTATTACTTTGCTATCAATTGCGCAATGTAATGAATTTATCGAAATAGAACTTTGAGCTTGTTTCATGTTGTATTTTTTATGGTCTATCTAAAAGAATTGAATAACGATTATGGGTTTGATTATTGATAAGTACCAATAGCATAAAAGGTAACAATATGAAAAAGACATTTAATTTTGTGAAAATTGCGTAAGCATAATAATAATAGAAAAACGTTTAAATTTAAAATATTGAAGCATAAAAAAATATTTGACTTTTTATGCAACGCATCATGTAAGGAATAGTTTTTGGTAAAAAAGGATATCATCAAAAAAAGCTTTTTATTCGGTTAATAGTATACAAATGGCAAATATAACCACTCGCATAAATAATTGGATTATTTTCTACACTGTCTTATCAATTGCATGGATTGCAATTCTGGTAATGGCACTAGAGAGTCTTTTGCCAAATAATGCAAATTTCGTCACAAGGGTAGTAGAGATTTGCAGCAATTCGGTTTCGGACTTAAATATCATTGGGGTTTTTTTTATGTGGTTTTTAATGAGTATCGCAATGATGTCACCTACTATAATTCCAACGCTTAAAACATATGAAGATATATTGGAAAGTGGTGGAAAAAGAGAAAATAGTTTTTGGTGGTTCATTGCAGGTTTTTTAAGTATCTGGATGATTTTTTCTATTTTAATGTCTTTAACACAGGTTTTTTTTGGAAGGCTCTATTTGCTAAATGATCAGGGAGCGTTTGTGAGCTCTCTAATCAGTTCTGGCTTTCTAGTATTAGCAGGATTATATCAGCTCAGTTCATATAAAGAAGCATGTCTGATCAAATGCCAAAGGCCCTTTACTTTCTTCCTACAGAACTGGAAGAGTGGGAATAGTGGGTCCTTCAACATGGGGGTATCGATTGGATTGTTTTGTCTTGGCTGCTGTTGGGCTCTAATGGCTTTAGCTTTTGTCGGGGGAGTTATGAATTTAGCTTTTATGGCTATAATGACTTTTTTCATGATGTTAGAGAAAATTCCTGATTATGGAAAATATATCTCAAAACCACTATCTTTAATCTTGATTGGTTCTGGAACCGTGTTAGTTTGGTTCTGAAACTTTAGGAGTATAGGATATGGGTTCGGAGAAAGTAGATTGGGCTATAAATGGGGAGCTCGCACTAAATTGTAATTGTACTGTGTTTTGTCCTTGTGCTGTAAGTCTTGGAGATCATCCTCCTACTGAGGGTTATTGTCAAACGTGGTTAGCTGTAAGAATAGATAACGGACACTTTCGTGATGTAGATCTCTCAGGCCTTAATGTAGGGATGCTGATGGAAATTCCTGGAAAAATGGCAAGAGGAAATTGGACTATCGGGGCATTTATCGATGATAGTGCAGGAGATGAGGCTTTCGATGCTCTTGATAAAATATTCTCTGGAAAAGTTGGTGGTACAACAGGTCTTTTTTCAATATTGACAGGAACATACCTTGGTAGTGAGCGATCTCCAGTTGAGTACAAGACCGAAGGAGAAAAGCGAATTGTAAATGTTGGAAAAAAAATTCAGGGGGTTATTAAGCCTATTGAAGGCCTGGAGAAGGGGAAGCCAGTAACTTTCCAAAACTCAACATATTGGATGGGACCGGAGGTTATTATTTCAACGGCTGAACAAGGGCGGGTTCGAGCGTTTGGTCGCGTATGGGATTTTGAAGGTAGAAGCGCAGAATTATGCAAAATTAAATGGGGAACACACTAGTTTAAAAACTACAAATTTATGGAGAGTAATGTGAGCACGAAAGAACTATATGACTTAGGCGACCAACCACCTCTTGGAGAGGTTCCATCAAAAATGCATGCATTTATGGTTAGACAGGATAGATTTGGTAAGCCCATTGATGCATGGAAAAGTGAAGTAATAGATGTTCCAACGATTGGGCCAAAAGATGTTTTGGTTTATGTTATGGCTACGGGGATAAATTATAATAACGTTTGGGCTGCTCTTGGGTACCCTGTAGATGTTATTGCAACACGACAAAAGAAAGGTGAGCCTGAGACTTTTCATGCTGGTGGTTCAGATGCTTCAGGTATTGTTTATAAAATTGGAGATGACGTTACCAACGTCAAGGTGGGCGACGAGGTAGTGATTCATTCCGGCACTTGGCAAGCTGATGACCCTTGGGTATTATCAGGTAAGGATCCAATGCTTGCGCCCTCAGCTAAGGTGTGGGGCTACGAAACTAACTATGGGTCATATTGTCAATTTGCTAAAGCGCAATCACATCAAATTTTGAAGAAGCCCGACCATCTCACCTGGGAGGAGTCGGCGTGTTATATGCTCTGTGCATCAACAGCTTACAGGCAGCTTATGGGCTGGGCTCCACATACTGTGGAAAAAGATGATGTTGTTCTTGTTTGGGGAGCGGCTGGCGGACTCGGTGCCATGGCATTACAGATTGTCTCTGCGTTAGGAGGAAAGCCAATAGCTGTAATATCTGATGAAGGGAAGAGACAGTTTTGTATGGATAAAGGAGCTGTTGGTGTAATAAATAGAAATGATTTTAGCCATTGGGGACCACTACCCGATACAGATGATCCTGCATTCAATGAGTGGATGGCAGGAGCTAGATCTTTTGGTAAAGCTATATGGGACATACTTGGAGAGAGGACAAACCCAAAAATTGTATTTGAACATCCAGGACAAGCTACTTTGCCCACGTCTGGTTTTGTATGTGCTCTTGGCGGTATGGTAGTCGTTTGCGCTGGTACAACTGGCTACAATGTCACTCTTGACTTAAGGTATCATTGGATGCATCAAAAAAGGTTGCAGGGATCACATGTAGCGAATGACGATGAAGCAAGTGCAGTTAATGAATTAGTTATCCAAAAAAAGGTGGATCCGTGCTTGTCGGAAACATATGATTTTGAGCAGATTGGTCATGCGCATCAGTTAATGCATGAAAACAAGCATCCAAGTGGAAATATGGCGTGTTTAGTTAATGCGACGTCTAGGGGTCAAGGATCTAAGTAAAACCACCTTTGAGAGATGAAAGATTTTGATTTGAACTTTGTTAGAAGGCATTTTTATGCCTTCGACGCAGATAACCCTCTTAGTCAAAAAGCATTCTTTGAAAATGCTGGGGGAAGTTTCCCATGTAAGTTTGTAGTAGATAAACTTACAAAGTTTTATCAAACAACAAAGGTACAACCTTATGGGTATTTCAACGGGTCTATTGAGGCTGGTGAAGAAATGGATAACAGTTGTAAAAAGATTGCTCAATTATTGCGAGTTCCATTAAAAAATCTTCACGTTGGCCCTTCAACTTCTCAAAATACTTATGTTTTAGCTAATGCGCTTCGGTTATCAAAAAATAAAAAAAAGGTCATCATAGTCTCCAATCAAGATCATGAGTCTAATACCGGTGTATGGAGAAATTTAGCAAGCCAAGGCTTTGAGGTCAGAGAGTGGAAAGTTAGGTCTAATGGCAGCCTTTATTTAGATGATTTGAAAAAACTAGTTGATAAAACTGTTTGTTTGATAGCGTTTCCGCATGCTTCTAACATAATAGGCCAAATAAACCCCGTTAAAGACATTTGTACAATAGCTAAAGAGGCAGGTGCCTTTACCTGTGTGGATGGAGTAAGCTATGCACCTCACGGGATACCGCAAATCAATGATTTTAGTCCGGATATATATCTATTTTCATCTTATAAAACATTTGGGCCACATCTTGGCGTTATGTATGTTTCAGATAGTTTGGCTACAGAATTAGAGAGCCAATGTCATTATTTTAATCAAGAATTTCCAAATAAGAGATTCACACCTGCTGGACCTGATCATGCTCAAGTCGCCGCGTTGGGTGGCATCTGTGACTACTACGATTCTCTCAGTGACCATCATCTGAATAGCGAATTATCATCAAATTCATGTATTGATAAGCTAAATAATCTAATTTCTAATCAAGAAAAGAAATTACTGAAACCTTTGCTCGATTTTTTGAAAACCAAAAAAGATATTAGATTGTTGGGCTCTTACGAAATTGAAGATAGAGTTCCAACAGTTGCCATAGTAACAAAAAAATCAAATATTGAGCTTGCAAAAGAATTAAACGAACTAAATGTCTCGGTAGGTAGTGGTGACTTTTATGCAGTCCGTCTTCTTCAGGCGCTTGATGTAGATATCCATGAGGGAGTAATAAGGTTGAGTTTTGTTCACTACACCTCGGGCAACGACGTTGAGAAATTGATGAGTGGCCTCGATCGACACCTTTAGATAATCGGATTTATTATGAGTGTAAATGTAGTTTGGTTTCGTAGAGACCTTCGTTTGAGTGATAACCCGGCTTTGCATTATGCTACACAAAATGGTAAGCCAATAATTCCTCTTTTCATATTGGATGAGCATACTGATAATGCTGGAGCAGCATTTAAGTGGAGGCTAGGGTTGTCAATAGAGAGCCTGTCCTTAGATTTAGAGAAACACAATTCAAAACTTATTTTAAAAAAAGGTAATCCACTTAATGTGTTAAAAGAATTAAGATCGTCGATTGGTGAATTTAAAATTTTTTGGAATAGGCTATATGATGAAAATTCTGTTGAAAGAGATACCAAGATTAAATCCTATTTTGGGTCTCAGGGTATCAGTATTACATCTACAGAAGGAATGCTCTTGCATTCACCCTGGAAAACTCAAACTAATGCGGGATCATACTATAAAGTATTTACGCCTTTCTGGAGAGCATTATCAAAACAAGAAGTAAAACAAATAGTACCGAAGCCCATAAAATTTATACCACCCGTCAAATGGCCAAAGAGTGATTATCTTAGTGAGTGGAAATTGGATAAGGATATAGGCCAAGGAAAAAAGTATTTAATTGAAAGGGTACATGTTGGTGAGGAACAAGCTAAAAAAAATCTAAATAGCTTTCTTCATCAGAGACTTAAAAATTATGAACAATCAAGAGATAGGCTTGATTTGACAGAAAGCTCAAACCTTTCTGAAAACCTTGCGTATGGTGAAATCTCTGCTCGAGAAATATGGCATTCGGCTGTTGGTCATAAAGAAGTAGAGTTTAAAGAAAAAGAGATGTTTATAAGGCAATTAGCATGGCGTGATTTTGCTTGGTATCTTTCTTACTTCAGTCCCCACATTCTTCGAAAAAATTGGAAAGCCGAATGGGATAATTTCCCTTGGAGAGAGAACAATGATGAGCTAAATAGGTGGAAAAGAGGGTTGACCGGACAACCAATTGTGGACGCGGGAATGAGAGAAATGTATGTTACAGGCAGAATGCATAACAGGGTGAGGATGATAGTAGCTTCATACTTGACTAAACATCTCCTTATTGACTGGCGGCATGGTTTAAAATGGTTTGAAGACTGTTTAATTGATTGGGATCCAGCCTCAAATGCTATGGGTTGGCAATGGGTGGCTGGTTCAGGACCTGACGCTAGTCCTTTTTTCAGAGTATTTAACCCTGAATTGCAAGCAAAAAAGTTTGATCCTGATGGTAAATATCAAATGAAATTCTTAGGACTAGCTTTTAAACCTACCCCCGAAAGTGAAGAGTTTTGCAAAATGGCGCCCAAAAGTTGGAATATCCACGAAAAAAGTCGTCCTTCCACTTCCATCGTTGACTTAAAGTTTGGTCGTGACAGAGCCCTTAATACATATTCCGAATTTAAAAAAATTTTTTCGGATATATAAGATGAAGATAGCGGTAGTAGGGTCAGGAATATCTGGGCTTGGAGCTGCATTGGCGCTATCTGAAAAACATGAGGTATCGTTGTTTGAAAAAAACAGTTACTTTGGCGGGCACTCAAATACGGTTAAAATTGAGCTAGAGGAAGAAGATATTCATGTGGATACTGGGTTTATTGTTTTTAATGAAAAAAATTATCCTAACCTCACAAGTCTATTTGACGAATTAAAGGTAGTAACAAAAAGTTCAAATATGTCGTTCGGATTCTCGTTAGCCGATGGACAACTGGAATACGCAGGTCAAAGTTTTAATTCTTTTTTTGCTCAACGCAGAAACTTATTAAATATAAATCATTTAAGGGGTCTATACGATGTTTATAGATTTAAAAATATTTCGAAGAGATTTATGGCTGATAGGAAATTTTCATATTTTGATATGCGCCAATTTTTGCTGCACTACAATTTTGGTAGCTGGTTTTCGGAAATGTTTGTTGTTCCCATGGGTGCTGCGATTTGGTCCGTACCAACAGGTAGTATCTTAGATTTTCCAGCATTAAGTTATTTAAAATTCTTTGAAAACCACGGCTTATTGGACCTTCTCACTACCCCAATTGAGTGGAGGACGGTGGATGGTGGCTCAAGGCAATATGTAGACAAAATTGTAAGAAGACTTGGGAAAAAGGTCTTTCTAAATACTCCCGTAAAAGAAATCACAAGAAGGAATAAAAAGTGTAATTTATTTGCGGGAAATGGGTTTGGTCAGATGGTTTTTGATAAAGTCATTTTAGCTTGTGACGGCCCAGAAACTATAGATTTAATAGGTGACGTTAGTAAAGAGGAGCTAGACACTTTAAAAATGTTCAAGGTATCTAAGAATAAAGTAGTACTTCATTCTGATAACACGCACATGCCTAAGTTAACAAACGTATGGTCTAGTTGGAATTTTATAACAAGTAGTGTTCAAAACTCCCTGAATAAACCGATTGAGGTGACCTACTGGATGAACAAACTGCAGAGTATTAAAGGCAAAAAAAATTATTTTGTTTCACTTAATCCAAGCAAAGAAATAGACCCAAGTCTTGTATATTATCAAACTTCATATTCTCACCCTGTTTATGACTCTGATACATTCAATGCCCAAAAAAGGCTAAATGCTCTACAGGGTGAAAATAGTTTGTACTTTGCTGGCGCAAAAATGGGTTTTGGTTTTCATGAAGATGGCTTAAACTCGGGCCTAGATGTAGCAAAGCTACTAGGATGTGAGCCCTGGTGGTCCAAGAGAAAGATGTAAAACTTATGGTAAAATCGTGTGTTTATTTTGGATCTGTTATGCACATGCGGTTAAAACCAAAAAGACATTTGTTTCGCTACAGCGTCTTTAGCCTTTTTTTGGATATTGATAAATTAGTAGAATTTGACAAGACATCTTGGTTTTTCAGATTAAATAGGTGGGGAATGGTTTCTCTGTATGAAAAAGATCATGGCGACAGAAGTACTTTACGTTTAAAAGATTGGGTCAACAAAAAACTTAAAGAGGCGGGATTTACTAAACCGGATAAAGTCTATTTATTGAGTTTTCCCAGGGTTTTAGGGCTTGGATTTAGCCCATTATCCGTTTTCTACTGCTACTATAAGAACCAATTAAATTCCGTCATTTACGAAGTAAAAAATACATATGGAGAGCAAATCGAATATGTATCCGGTAGTCAACCTGACCCAGACGGAAGGGTCAGGCACTCTATTAAGAAAGATATGTACGTGTCTCCTTTTATAGATATGGCCCAAACGTACCACTTTACAATTTTACCTCCTGATGAAAAACTTTCGATAAAGATTAACGAAAAAGATGAAGACGGTTTACTGCTTATTGCCAGTCAAACAGGAAGATTTCAAGACTTTAATGACTGGACGTTGGCTAAAGCTTTTTTTTGTTATCCACTTATGCTGGTAAAAGTGTTGATTTTAATACATTGGAATGCTTTAATTTTATATCTTAAGAGGGTTAAAATTGTACCTTATAGTTAGGTTAATTCGGGGGGAAATATGAAGGAACAACTTTTAAGAGATGTGAAAGGCCAGCCTAATCTACCACGATGGTTTTCTTCAATATTTAAAATGATACAGAGCCCTAATGCGGGTAGTCTAATAATCCAACTTCCAGACAACAGAAAGTTTATTGTTGAGAGCAAAAAAGCCGGAGCCAATGCCCATATAGTAGTGAAGAATGAAAATTTCTTCTCAAGACTTGTGCGTGAGGGTCAAAATGGATTTTCAGAATCATATATGGATGGTTGGTGGGATACCCCAGATCTTCAAGCAGTATTAGATTTTTTCCTTCTGGCCGGCGATGATATTTATGATGATTTAATTGGAACTAACGTGGTTAGGTTGTATGAAAGACTTAACCATTGGTTGAAGTCTAATTGGAAATTCCAAGCAAGGAAAAATATCTCCTACCATTATGATTTAGGCAATCAATTTTATAGAGAATGGCTGGACAAAACGATGACGTACTCGTCTGCAATTTTCAGAAATAAAAAAGAGGTGCTATCTTCCGCGCAAACAAATAAGTATGAATCAATATGCAAAAGTTTGAATTTGAAAGAAGGTGACAGCGTCTTAGAAATTGGCTGTGGTTGGGGAGGATTCGCTGAACATGCTATCAAGACTAGAGGTGTCAAACTGACTGGTCTGACCTTGTCCAAAGAACAATTAGATTATTCTAAAAAAAGAATGTTTGAATTGGGTATTGCAGATAAAAGCTCATTTCTTCTGCAAGATTATAGAGATGAAAAAGGTGTTTACGATGGTGTTGTATCAATAGAAATGTTTGAGGCCGTTGGAGAAAAATATTGGCCTATGTATTTTAAAACTGTCAAAAACTCCCTAAAAAGCGGTGGTCTAGGATGTCTACAAGTTATAACCATTGATGATAAGTATTTTCCTAAATATAGGAAAAGCGTTGATTTTCTCCAAAAGTATATTTTTCCTGGAGGCATGCTACCAAGTTATACCGCTCTTGTTGACCAAATTCGCAGTGCAGACTTGGAATTTATCAGAAGTAAGGAATTTGGACAAAGTTATTCTAGAACTCTCCGTATTTGGTCGCAAAGTTTCAACAGTAAGTGGGACAAGATATCTGAGATGGGCTTTGATGATAGATTTAGGCGAATGTGGAACTTTTACTTAACATCATGTGCATCATTCTTTTTTTCTGGTGCTGGTGATGTAACCCAAGTGACTCTCAAGAAAAATTAGCTTCTCCTTGCGCCAAAAATATTTACAACACACTATTTATGCATCAAACGCAATGTCTTTGGCACTGATAATATTTCCACTCTTTATTTTTGTCAGCGAGCATTATGCGAGGCAATTTGGTATCTCTCTTCTAGGGATCGGAGTTATATTTTTAATTGTACGATTGTTAGATGGAATTTTAGATCCTTTAGTAGGTTGGGCAAGTGACAACTTGAATGTTCCCGTTGGAAAAAGAAAGTTTTGGTTGTTGATATCGTTACCCTTCACTCTCTTTGGGGTCTGGGGTCTCTTTGGATCTAATTTGGGTACATTTGCTTTCCAACACTTTGCGTTTTATATAGTGATACTGACCATAGGCCTATCACTTTTAACTCCCCCTTTTTATAGTTTAGGAGCGGAATTAAGTGAAGAGTATGTTGAGAGATCTCGAATAACCTTTTTTCGTGAAGGCTTTTTTCTTTTGGGAACAATTTTAGCAGCTCTAATGTATGCTATGGCCGAGGGATCCACACAAGCTCTTAAAAATATAGCCACAGTAATTTTTATTAGCCACCCACTAACGATAATAATTTCCGCTTTTGTTATAAAAGAAAGATGTATAGCACATCAAAACAAGTCAGAAATATTTAGTGTGGTCACAACTATTCTAGGTAACAAAAAATTAAAATACTTTTTCGTAAGTCAGTTTTTTAATGCCGCTGCGAATGGAATTCCGGGAGCTTTGTTTGCTTTTTTTGTAATCCATAAACTACAAAGAGAGGATTTAGTAGGGTTACTTATGCTTTTATATTTATTGTCGGGTGCGTTAAGCGTACCACTATGGATTAAAATAAGTAAGCTCTTTAAAAAAAGTGATTTATGGTGCGCCTCAATATTGTTTTCTATGATTGTTTTTTCATTAGTATTTTTTATGAATACTGACAGTATTTTTCTATTCTCGGTAATATGTCTATTGACCGGTATTTGTGTGAGTGCAGATTCTGCTCTTCCAACGTCTATTCAGGCAGACCTTTTAGATGAAGATCTTAAAATAGTGAAGAGCAATCGGTCTGGAACTTTCTTCTCAATTTTATCTGTTATAAACAAGACTGCCGCAGCTTTTTCAGGAGGATTCGTTTTGTTGTTTCTTTACGCAGCTGATTTTGATCCCTTAGGTGGTAATTCAGAGAAGATATTATTTTGGTTAACCTGTTTATACGCTATTGCTCCAATCACTCTGAAGGTTTTGCCATTACTACTAATGTTTAGGTTCCCCGAAACAAATAGCGATCAATCTATCTAACAAGAAGAAAGTATTTCCCCAGTATTTTATCTATTAATTTTTTTGGTAAAGTGCGGATCAGGTAAAACTGTACCCCTGATGGTCCCATTGAGTATTTGACTTTAGGATTTTTTAGACTTGAAATTTTGTATATTTTTTGTGCTAAAACTTGAACATCTTGTCCTTGCTCTGATAATCCTTTGATAAAATTTGTAAATTTATTGAAGGCTTGATTATATACCGTCTTTTTAAAATCAACGGCTCTTCCGTCTATGTTTGATTTATCCCAAATTGCGGTTTTAAAAGCTCTTGGTGCTACAATTACTACTTTGATACCATAAATTAACAGTTCACGACGAAGAGACTCGGAAAACCCTTCAAGAGCATGTTTACTTGAACAATAAGACGCCATAAAAGGCTGCCCAATTGATCCTCCCCCAGAGCTTATATTTATAATTTTACCAGGAGAACATTTGTTTTTTGTACCAAGCAATGGCAGAAATATTTGAACACAGTTAAAGGTTCCTAAAACCATTGTTTTAAGGTGAAGATCAAATTCTTCACTAGAAATGTATTCAACAGGCCCTAATTTTGCAATTCCTGCATTATTAATCAAAATACTAAGGTTAGCTCCTTTTAAAGTTAATTTAACTTTTTTGTATGCTTTGGATATCTGTGAATAGTTGGTTACATCAAAAACTAAAGGAACGAAATTATCACCATATTTCTTCTTAAGTGGCGCTTCCATTCTTTTGTCTCTTATGGATCCAAACACAAGAAAGCCCCGTCTTAAAAACTCCGCGGCAAGGGCTGCACCAATACCCGTTGAACAGCCTGTGATCAATATTGACTTATTCAAGTGCTTTTCCATAATTTGTGGATATTATTTTTTCTGTTATTCAAAATGAAACGAGCGGGATAGTTTCCAACAGTAAAACCACTCCCAACCCAATTTTTGTGTTGATCATATTGCAGGGTTAATTCCAAATCGCCCGATATCTCCCATTCTGTTACCGAGTAGTCTTTATCATTAAAGGACACTTTTCTATTTCTCAACTTTCGAGTTTTTATTTCTAAAGGTGTTCCATCTTGTGTACTAACCCAAATCCTTCTTTTTAAAAATTCTGGAGTGAAATAACTTGTCGTGGCAAAGGTGTCTTTGATAACCCCTGAAAAAGCTGATCCTTCAATTCTAAAACCACCTTTTTCCCTTTGGCCTTTTACATAATATCTTTTCCCAAACCAAGATGAATTAGCGTCTATGGACATTAGCTTTTTCTTTTTCCAAACCTCACGGTTTTTTAAAGTATATTTCATAAATTTCAGCCCCAAAAATTTTGGCGTTATCTCAACGTCAATTAGGACTTCCAAACCATCTTTAAGCTTTTTATGGGTTAGATTTGAATAACCAACTATTTCATCATTTAATAGTACATCAAAGTTCACATAAGAATTTGGTGTTGAACTATACGCTTGCTGCGAAATCAAGCCTAACGACAAAACGCTTGAAATTAGGAAATGCCTTCTTTCCATTTTGTTAAAAATTACTGTTAAAATTAATAACCATGTTTAAGTAGTAATACTATATTTTTTCGATTGCATCAATTTACACATTTATTGATACCCGCTAACAAAGAAAAAAATCGTGGAAATTTGCTGAGGACACTGTATGAATTGGATCAATTTTGGAATTTAAAGTAACTATTGTTAATCCTCTTTAAGGTAGGTAAGTTCAATCTATGAGTATATTAAACAAGCTATTAACTTTGTTATTTGCTGCTTTATTTCTCTTCTTTAGCCCAATAAATGTAAGGGGAGAAACGCTTGAAATTATTTTTGATAGTTTCAACAAAAACGCGGCAAGAGCCACCGATATACTGTCTAAGGGAGAAGCATCAAATGAGTCTCTGAGTTATTTGAGAGCTGACTTATTTGAAGATAGAAATAAAGCTCTTCTTTTGCAAAAAGAGATAAATAACAAGTATCTAATTCAAAGAGGAGAGTTAAAGCTTATTGATGATTTAGTTTCAGAAAGTGCCATTCAAGGGACATATATTTCGTTGAAGCGGCAAAAACTAATAAGTACACTTGAAAAAACTACGTTTCAGTTGGCTAATACAAAGCTTTCTCTAAGAAGAGCAGAAAGACTGATCAAAGAAATTGATGCATTAAAGAAAGTGAGATTCAATGAAAGGTTTTTTTCATTTAATCAACTTGTTTTGTTACCCACTACCTATGCTCAGGGAGCGTCTGATCTCTTAAGTTTAATTGGAAATTTTGCTGTTGATTTGTATAAAAATTTCAATACTCAAGGTAGGTGGATTAGGATGTTTTCAGTTTCACTTCTTCAGGTAATAACTTTTTTCATCGGCCTTGTTATACTCGTTTTCCAAAAAAATATAATTGTATTCGGCAACAAAGCCATTTCACCGAAAATAAAAAATAACAATGCGCTGATTTTTTTAAATCCTTTTCTTAGATTGGTAATTCAAGTGATTGGTACTACGTTGATAATCAATTTTTTACAAAGTCTTAGTGGAAATTATGGGCTCCCGATATTAATTGACGCTTTGCCTATGGCAGCTTTAATTTTCTTACTAGGAAATTTTCTCAGAACAGTCGTTGCAGAAGCAAAGTTCCGTTTATCAAATGATAATTTTGGCTACACCGTGGATCTTTCACGATTGCAGGGAGCAATATTTTGTATAGCTATTGCCTTGGGGTTTTTTACAGTGATTAGCTATCTGACCGAGAGGTCGTATCTTTCCCTTGAGGCTGAAGTAACCTTAAATGCAATAGGTTTAGTAATAATTGCGAGTGTATTTAATTATGGCTTGAGAAGTGTACAAACTCTTATTTTTTCACTAACCAGCCTTCTGCCAGATAAGGAGAGGGGTCTAAGCTTTTTATCAGTCGATTTTATTGCAAAAGGAGCCATCGCTCTGACTTGGGTTTTTTTAATAGGAGGTATTTTTGGCTACCTTCTCATTGCTTTTGAGATAATCAAAGCAATGAGTTATATAACGGGTATAATCATCCTTGCAATTTTTATCGACTTTTTCTTACGCGTACTGTTTTTGTCGGAAAAGAGAAAGAAGAATAATGACGCCAATCCATATTTTTTGGGTTTTAGCTTGCTTAATTTTATCGGGACTCTCTTGCTTTTGGGTCTAGCTCTAGGAGTTGAGTTTTCACGATATGTAGAACTATGGGTGAGATTTAACGAAGGTTTAACACTAGGAGATGTTAATTTAACACCTACCTCTATTCTGAATTTTGGTGTAATATTCGGTCTAGGTTACTTTGCTACAACGGTCATCCAGAGTATTGTAAAGAGTACGGTGTTACCCAAAACAAAAATGGATAAAGGAAGTCAAAATGCATTAGTTTCTGGTGTTGGGTATATCGGTTATACATTGGCAGCCGTGGTTGCCTTATCTTCAATTGGATTCAATTTGTCAAGTATCGCTATTGTTGCTGGAGCTCTTAGTGTAGGAATTGGTTTTGGTCTGCAAACTATTGTATCAAATTTTGTTTCCGGAATTATTTTGCTTGTCGAGAGACCAATAAAAGAAGGTGATTGGATAGAAGCTTCAGGTTTCTCAGGCACTGTAAAAAAGATATCCGTTCGTTCAACTCAAATCGAAACATTCGATCGAGCGATGGTTGTTGTTCCAAACTCGGAATTAATCGCAGGGTCGGTTCTGAATTGGACCCATAGTAACGAGACCGGCAGGGTGCGGGTATCGGTAGGTGTTTCCTATGATACTGATCCAAAAAGGGTAGAGAGATTATTACTAAAAATTGGTAAAAGTCATGAAATGGCTC
The DNA here is from genome assembly GCA_902524655.1 of uncultured Alphaproteobacteria bacterium. Classification (GTDB taxonomy): domain Bacteria; phylum Pseudomonadota; class Alphaproteobacteria; order Rhodobacterales; family Rhodobacteraceae; genus CACIJG01. Next base: position 15,990 of record CABZEG010000028.1, read on the forward strand.
TCGAAAGCCCAGAGCCATTTGTAAGATTCCAGCGATTTGGAGATAGTTCACTAGATTTTGACTTAATTATTTATGTGAAAGATAAAAATTATATGTTCCAAGTTAGATCTGAGCTCCATTATTCAATTTTTGAATTATTCAAAAAAGAAGGTATTGAGATCCCATTTCCGCAAAGAGATATAAATATAAAAGGTAACTCAAATTTAAAAATAAATAAAAGAGTGTCGGTAAAAAGAGGTAATAGAAATGAGTGATCAAAAATTTCTTTACAATGATGCTCCATATAAAAAAGAACATGAAGCGAAGATTATAACAAAATCTGCAGAGCTTGGTATTAAGCTTGATGAGCCAATTTTTTATCCCAAAGGAGGAGGGCAGCCTGGAGACTCGGGAGCTCTTTTAGTTAACAATCAACACTTTAAAGTAATTGAGACGGTAAAGGACTTAGAAGGTCAGGTTTTTGTCAAGATTGAAAATGCCGATGCTCTTACTAATTTCCAGGATGGAACAATTGTAAACCAAATTTTGGATTGGGATACTAGGTATAAATATATGAGAACGCATACTGCACTTCACCTATTATCAGTTTGTCTTCCATACCCCGTAACAGGAGGACAGATTACCTTTGAAAAAGGTCGAGTTGATTTTAATATGCCAGATTCACCGGATAGGGGCCAAATTACAGATAGACTAAATACTATGGTAGAGGCGGATTACACTGTGTCTTATGATCTAATTTCGCAAGATGAACTAAGAAAGAGATCACAACTTATAAAAACAATGTCGGTGAAACCTCCACAAAATGTTGACTTTGTTCGGCTGGTGAGGATAGGCAACTCTAATAATACTGTTGATTTACAGCCTTGTGGAGGGACACATGTTAAGTCCACTGCTGAGGTAGGTAAGTTATTTATTTCAAAAATAGAAAAAAAAGGTCGAATTAATAGACGCGTTTCAGTTGTCTTGCAAGATTAATAAAAATACGTAAAATGCTCTAAATATTGGAGAGGTGGCCGAGTGGTCGAAGGCGCACGCCTGGAAAGTGTGTAGGCGGGAAACTGTCTCCAGGGTTCGAATCCCTGTCTCTCCGCCATTTATATTGCATAAATTATTGATTTAATTGAATATTTTATGCTACTATTTATATCTACCCACAACGTTACCCACAATAAATTTTGTAAATGAGCATTAATTTTAAAGTCGTGAAGTCAGATACCCCACCTACCCGGTACCCCCAAATTCGTTTAACTATCAGCATAATCTATGTACTGAAAAATGCTCAAAGGATGACCTACAATGTTAACAGCTAAACAAGAAAACTTTGTTGAACTCCTTACTCAAGGTACTTGTCAGTCTTCAGCGTATAGAGGAGCTTACAATACCCAAAATATGTCCGATAAGACTGTATGGGAGGAAGCCTCAAGGCTCAGGAAACACCCCAAGGTCAGCACAAGGATTTTAGAGCTGGAGAAGGAAAAGGAGGCTAGAAGACGCTTACAAGCGGTCTCTCGAGAGGAGAGAGTCCTTAATGAATTAGAGATCATAGCCTTTGGTAATGGACCTATCGCAGGAAGGCTTAAAGCAATGGAACTACTTGGAAAGCATATTGGGCTTTTTCTTCCGAAGAAAGTCTGTGAAGTGGAGAGAAGCGCTGATGATATACTTGCAGAAATTCATAGAATATTAGAAGCAAATTCTTAGTAAAATGTGATACTATCAATTTGTTGAAAACTTTTACAGTGATCGATAAAACTTTATTTTGCGTGAAAGGGTAATTTATGGCTATTGGCTTATTACCAGAATGTAAATCCTGTGGGAAAAGTTTAGCTAATGATTATGAACGAAATAATCGAGATAACTCAGGTAAATCATTATGTATAGAATGCAGAGAGCTGTATAAACATCATACCCCAGATTATACTCGTCAATACAAAGAAGATTATGAGAAACTTTCTGATGACGTAAAGCTTCAAGTGAAAATTGCAGATTTTATTTTTGGATTCGCATGCACGGGTGGCATTCTGTACGTTGTTCTAATGTATTTTTTTAATCTTGGAAGGTTGTCAAATTTATCTTCCATTGGGTTATGCGCAATCGGCTATGCAATATATATGTTGATAATTAAACCCTATTTGGTTGCAAAGGGTCATATGAAGTGTGGTGTCAGAGATAGTTACTAATTTCCCAAATTAAAAAATGTTTCAGATGCAAATTATATATGTTTATTAAATGATTGATTTCATCCTTAATCCTAATAATTCGAAGGTACTTTCAGTGGAATTGCTAGACTACCTTTTGGAACAATTTCCATTGGGGGAGTCTGTGCTTCATGGCAAAGATCATTGGATGCGCGTTCTTCAAAACGGAAGAATTTTATCTAAAGAAACTGGTGCTAATTTAAATGTAGTAGAACTATTTGCGATTTTGCATGACTGTAAAAGGGATAATGACGACTACGATTTAGAACATGGCAGGAAGGCAGCTGAATATATAAAAGAGATACGATCAAACTGGCTGAATATTAATGAAGTTGAGACTGAGTTATTAATTGAAGCATGCAAATTTCACTCTGATGGCCTAATCGAAGGTGATATAACCGTTCAAACTTGTTGGGACTCTGATAGACTTGATTTGGGCAGAGTGGGTATATATCCTTCACCAGAAAGATTATGTACTGAACCTGCAAAGAGAAAAGAAGTTATAGAGCTTGCCTACAGGCGCTCGATAGGTCAAGTAATTTAGAAACAAGAAAGTGTGAACGAGATGACTAAATATCGATTTGATTGGAAGGATGTGATCCACGGTTCCATAGAAATAGAGGCAAACTGTGGTAATGATGCAGAAGAAATTCTAATGAATATGTCTTTAAATGATTTACTCCTAAACTCTCAATATAATTCAGATAAAAATGAACGAGAGATACGGTTTGCGGATGCTGGACAGCATTTTCAAAGCCTTGATAAAGATGATTGGAATAAACTAAGAGATAGTTTGTGATATAAAATTTTCAGTCTGTAAATGATTTAGAAATTGCGAGTGCAAATAATCAATGTCAATTTTTACAAATGATAAGGAATTTGGTGGCTTCTTTTACGATCAGGTTACCTCTAATTTGGCACAGGCTGATGAAGCGACTATAGCCACAGGGTACATATCCTCTCAGACAATTGATGACTTGAGTGCTCCTATCTTGAAAATAATAAAAAGGGGTGGCTCTTTTAACCTAATTGTAGGGATGGGGTATTATGAAGGCTTGAAACAAAATCAGTTTGACGCACTCAATAATCTTAATAACGAAATTAAAAAAATAAAGGCACAGGATAACGGCATAAAACTTCTCTTTACGAGAAAATATCATGGTAAAATTTATCATTTTCGTAAAGACAGTAAGGAAACATACTTTGCTGGCTCCTCAAATTTTTCTCCATCAGGTTTGATAAATAATTTAGAAACAAACATAGAAGTAAAAGATCAAATATCAGTTACCAAATTAAAGGGCTTTTTTTCTTGGTTAAAAAAGTCAGAAAATTCTGCATATATTGATAAAATTGAAGAAGTGAAAATCACTGACAGCAAACGATTTGATTCAATATCAAAACCAAAAATCTCGTTAAAAGAAGCAACTAGATTTGATACCAGTACTCTGGACATATCTAAGTATCCATCCTTTGATATTTCGCTCTCAAACAATATCGAGAGAAGAACGCAGTCAAATTTGAATTGTTATTTTGGAAAAGGAAGATTGAATAGAACTACAGGAATTGTGCAACCTCGAGAATGGTTTGAAGCTGAATTAATAGCTCACAAAAAAGATATTGTTAAAGCTGGGCCACTCTATCCAAGAGGTGACTTTAAAGTTATTACAGACGATGGTCTATCTTTTCCGTGCCGGACTCAAGGATCATATTATAAGAATATAAGGTCCAAACACAGTCTTACTATTCTCGGTAAGTGGCTAAAGTTAAAACTGCAAAAGAGAGGTGCACTAGACCCTCTCCAGCCCGTCACTAGAGATACATTTGAAATATATGGTCGAGATAGTATTAAATTTTACAAACTGGGAAACGGTAGCTTCTATATGGAGTTTTGAAACCAGACTTATTACCTTAGACTAAACCAGCAAGGGGTCGAATATTTCGCTAATGTGCATTCCATCACTTTTCGAAATTTCCTTAATGACTTTTTTGGTATCATACATTGAAAACTGTTGGCCTATAAGTTCAAGATCGGTCTTTCTAAACTTTCTTTCAAAGAAGGTTGTAAAGGCATTGCAAAAAGGGATTATACCAACTGGTGGCACTGCGTTTCCTATCTGTTTTCTTACCTCCCCAAAACTTCCTTCAAATACAAAACTATCAGGAAACCCCTGAATTCGTGCCCTCTCCCTATTGGTTAAGGCTCTGGGCTCAGGATAGTGATATCCCCAAGTACCCCCTCCACCAGAAGATATCAAAGTTTTTGAGGGGAGATCAGGATCGATCCTCCGATAAACATGACTTATCATTCCTTTGACGTAAAGCGGATCATTCTCTGGAATACTTGTGAAATTACCGCCTGGTGGTATTTTTTCTAATATTCTTCTGGTCTTGTCCTTGATATTCATATGCTCTTGATTACTTGCCTCTTGAGGGATTTTCTCTAGAGCACGTCCTGCAGAAATTAAATTATTTAAAAAATCTGTATGGGTAAATTTAGGTATTTTGTAATCAAATTCAGTATCCATTCGTATCCCCATAATAAGAACCCGTTCACGGAATTGAGGAACTCCGTAATTTGCAAAATTTACTAATTGAGGGATCACTAAATACTTGGTTTCCATGGACTGAAAATCGGTAATAATCGTTTTTATTGCTATTCCCTTATTGGCACTTAATAGACCTTTAACATTTTCAGCGATGAAAAACTTGGGCTTTGTTCGTTTCACTACATCAACAAAGTAAGTGTAGAGATTTCCTCTAGTGCCGTCTAATCCTGGTTTTTTCCATATTTGAGAAAAATCCTGACAAGGGAAGCCTCCCAACACTACATCTGCCTTTGGTATAACGTCTAAGTCGAGGTCTTCAATAGAGCCAGCCACCATACATTTAGAAATATTATTCTTAAAAGATTGGGTAGAGAAAGAGTCAAAGTCATTGGCCCAGAGATGTTTATAACCTGCTTTGTGGAACGTAAAATCTAATCCTCCACAACCTGAAAATAAGGATACCACGGAAGGTTTTTCCTTTTTTACTTTTTTAAGATTTTTATATAACTCTTCTATGTAACTAGTCATTGTAATTTTGTTTTTGCCTTACTTATTCTCATATATCATTTTTAAGCTTCCTCTAATCCTTTTTTGCTAAAATCCAATTCAAAAGTGTATGACAGATATAACTTAACACAAAAAAACCAAAGGCGAATAAGATCGCAAGGTAAAACGGAGGGTTGCCTTCGTTTAAACTAAGAGTGACTATGACTAACGCAAATCCACTACCAAAAAACCAAATGACTGCCAGGAGTAGCCTTCGAATTATTTCTATTAATCTATCCATAAAATGTCGTTATTATTGCTAATGTTAAAACACTTCATTGATTGCAGTGCCAAAGATTGACATCTAAATAATTACTTCTCTGAGTTTGATTTCCATTTGAACGAGTTATGAATAAAGTGATCTCTTTATTCCATTTATAGACCTCGATTAAACCATCATATTTATCTGCATAGAAGTGTTGGCCTGAATAACCAAGATATGCAAAAGCTTTACCTCCAAATGTTAGCTTACCGTCTTCTAATATTAAAATTTGTGGTTTTTGACGAGACATATAGCGCCTTCCATACTCACTATCTCCATATAGAGTATTACCCGATGCCCTGTCACTCCCTACGCGAGCATCTGAAATATGCTTGCAACTATAAATATCCGCTGAGTATCCACTGCTTGCCAAAAAGAACACTATTAAAACAACCATTGAACGCATAATTCATTGTTCCATGGGTCGGTGAATTGAATTACAAAAATTTATCTCTTCCTGGATTATACCATCCATAATATTGCCCGTAGCTCTTTGTTGATTTTTAAATTTCTTTTTATATTCTTGAGCGAAAATTGGAATATTTTCAGATATTTCCTTCAGAATTTCATCCTCACTGAGCTGTCCTTTCAGATTCAGTAATAGTGCTGACGTAATCATGAAATCTTTAGCATGTGCATAAGCTTTCTGTTTAACTAGAACCAAAATTTCTGGCTTATCAGGTAGGAATTGGTGTAGTGCAGAGTTTAGGCCAGAACATTTTTGTGCAAGCATGCTAGCGTGAAACGCATCGTTAATACCATTTTTCGCTGCATAGTCTGGAATAGACAAGGAGTTTTGAGCCATCGTTTGGGAAACTAGAAGTGTAAGTATAATTGTTATGGTGGCTAATAGCTTAGTCATTGAGTTAAATCTTTCGCTTCTTTAATTTCTGCTCATGCTCTTTTCTATATTTCTCTTCTTCTATTTTTAAACGCTTATTGAAATCTGACAGGTTATCTATAACTTCGCACTGTGTAACCTCCTTACACTCAGGCTCACAACCCACTCTTCTTGACTCTAGCGAAATTCGATCCAGAAGCTTATACATCGATTTATCATTTTTTTTAAAATACATCCGAACATACTGGTCGGAGGAAGAATAGCTTGTTTCGCTAGCACTGAACACTCTATTTTGCTCAAATTTATTCCCATCATTATCAGAATCATAGCTGTCTCGACTATAAAGCTCGAACCCATTATCTTTGAAAAAAAATCCCTGCCAATCACACCAAAGACCTTTCCCATCCAGTTCTCCAGACCAAACGGGAGCACATAAGACAATGAATAAAAGAGACGCCAATAATTTTCTCATAACCATACTCTACCGCCAACACCCTGCTGTTGCAAAAGTAATTAGCTGAAGTAGAATTCATAAGATGCATTATAAACTATTATACATGTCGATTTTAATTTGGTTGCTAAATAGCACCGCTATATTCTCTGAATCCATTAAGGGACAACTCACATTCCATTATATAATTCTAGATTTACAGGTTATGGATGAACGGAAATATGATGATAGTCGTGACAAAACAATTATTGGACAACCGCTGTCACAAGAAATTTTTAAAACATATACAGATTGTGAGAATGCGTTAATACAAAAATATTCTGGCACATCTTGGGAAATTGAAAAAACAAAAAATCCTGACACAATTGGTAGGCTTCGCTTGCATCAATACAGACCATCATACGAATACAATGAAAATGGGAAGCTTGTAGCAATGGATAGAATATATAATGTGCGCCTCTGCACCAATCTTATTTTACCGGCAAATTATGATCAAAAGGTTTTCAATGATTGATTATTATCAAATCTTGGGTGTTCCCAGAAATGCGCCTCAAACGTTAATTAAAAAAACCTATGCAGCACTTCAAAAAATTTATCATCCTGACGTTTATATGGGAGATAGTTCATTTGCTACTAAAAAAATTCAAGAAATAAACGAAGCTTACAAGGTTTTGTCAGATAAGAAAAAACGAGCAGCTCATGATGAGGATTTAAATTCTGGAGACAACAATCAAAGTGATTTTGCTGATGAAGACCCTTGGGATGAAAAGGCTGAAGAAACTTACTCCTCGATGAAAGAGTCTGAGTGGGATTATATTTGTAGTTTTTATCCTGAGGTGGATACACGCTTTCAAGAGCTTAAGAAATTGGGTGGCGCTATCGCTTTTCAATTTAGAATGATACTCGTAGACACCAAAGCATTTAAGGACTTCAATCGAATATCTGATCGACTTGAGCAGGAATTTTTAAGTTCAAAATTTGGTGGGAGTTATAAAATACAACGCTTAGCTAGAGATGCCATTTTTAACAACAACAGAAAGTTTGCGAAGGATTTAAATAAGGCTCTTAATGTTTTAGGTCAAGATAGTCACGAAAAAGTGCTTAAGAAATTGGCAGAAGACCATAAAAAATTTGCTACAGAGTTTTATCCAAAATATGCCCTTCAACACCTCCTAGCGTCACCTCCAAAGAAAAAAAATAAAAAATCTAGTACAAATCAAAGCGAGCCCCAAAAACACTCTTCGAGTTCAAAACCTTCTCCAAACAAATCACAACCATTAATATTAGGGATAGCTGCGCTTGCCATATTTTTTATCTTTCTGTTTATAATAAATGGTCCTCAAAGTAACGGAGATAATAATCTCTCAAACTCCCAACAGCAATTTTTAACTGGCCAAGAACTTGCTAACAAACTTGCCGAAGACATTCGAAAAAAGATTAATAGAAGTGAAGTTAGAAAGATTCCTGACTACCAAAATTTCGAAACTGAGATTACTCTGGAAATCGCAAGTGATGGTTATTTGGCTAGTACTGAAATAAATTTTTCAAAAAATGATAATCCCATTGAATTTCATCAACTTTTTGTAGAAGAAATAAAGGATGCTATTAGGGCAAATTTACCGTTTAAGGGTTTTAGCAAAAAAGAATATCCAGATGGTATTACATTAACCGTACCTGTTGAAGGAACATATTTTAAAAATTTTTAGCGATCAGTAAAAATTTTATTGAAACACCTCTCAAAATTCAGTATTCAACATACATCCTTAAAAACTTGTCAAACATTGCTCAGTTGAAACGCTGACGTTTGCTATTTGACATTTTAATTTAAGGATTTTTCATGAACAACTTTTACGTAATATCCTATGTACTTAGTGAGTATCTAATCGACGACATAAAGGTCGAAGTATACTACGCACCAGCAGTTGTCGAGAGCTTTTACTCAAAGAAGGAAATTGGTCTACTTATTGAGAAAAAGAAAGACAAAGACACTCTAGATGGCATTTTCGAAATAATAAAAAGCCGTACCTCAGAACTAGAGGCATTCGAAATATGGCATGACGTTATTGAGTACAAAGGCATTGAACTCATATGGAAGTCATTCTTCAATGCAGAAGAAAAGAAGATGGGAGTAGAAGTTCTCTACTCAAGGGATAACCATCCCGAAAGAGAGCCACTGCACTAAAAATATAAGGGGGATTTAATCCCCCTTTTTTTTTGTTCTCCTCTTCCTTCCTTTTTACCCTTCTCTTATTAAGGCTTTTAGAGATTTTTTTTGGACTTTGGCTCTTCAGTGATGAAATTATAAATCCATTTTTAAAAATTGGATCGTCTTCCTTTGGTTCTACAAATTTAATCTTCATCTCTTTGCTCCTCTTGTCTGCCGATTATATTGAAACCAAGGGTCTCAAGCCTAATGATTAATCTCTCAAGCACTTCCTCTTCATTACTGTCTTTATTTACAGGTTCGAGAAACAATAGTTGTTTCGAAGTATCTTTTTCATTTTCCATGATGTTCTCCGCTTTAGTACTTTAGGAACCATTCCAAGGCGTACAAGTTGGTAGTTAAATGCCGTATTGTTAGAATAACTTTTTATGGTAAAGTTTACAACGGATTATCGCGATAATGACAAATAGGGAAACCAGAATGGTGCTAAGAAAAATAAAAATCTTGTTTTGGATTTTGCTTTCTATGTCAATATCTTTCCCTGTTAGTGCAGAATGGTTTAAAATTGGTGGAAATGTCGATGGGGATACCTTTTATTTGGATTTTGACCGAATAAGAAAGCACAACGGATATATTTATTGGTGGGAGTTAACTGATTATTTGCGACCACAAAGTGGTTTTCACTCCACAAAAATGTATGTACAAGGAGATTGCACGAAATTTCGTGTAAAACATTTATCGATGGTCTTTCATAAAGGCCCTATGGGCGAAGGCTCTTCTTTGGATTATGAACCACCAAATAAATGGGAATACCCTCCCCCAGAGTCAGGTATGGAACAAACTCTGCAATTAATTTGCAACATGCGCGACTAAAGACGCACGTGATTTTAACTAAGATACTATGCTTGCAAGTAGACAACTCAGGCAGTCTGCTTCCGTGATATGCTTGATATAGTTGATATGTATAAACTGATTTATATCAGGTATATCAAGGATATCACTGTGTTATTGTGACAGGAAAATAACTATTGTTTAACTTTTGAATACATTTCCTTTCTTCTAACTTTGCTAAGTCTCGACTCACATTTGATTGGAAAGAAGTTTTTCCCTCATCCGATAGCCTTGATAAAATCTGGGTTTGAGAAACGCCGTTATCCTTATGGGCAAG
>CABZEG010000029.1 GCA_902524655.1 uncultured Alphaproteobacteria bacterium
AACTTCATCTGAAAGACTTAGCAAGGCGACTGCCAAATCATTAAGCTTTTTATCATTAGAAAAGTAAAAAGATTTTAACTCATCTATATACTCATCGGAAAGTTGGGTAAGTAAAAATTTTTTATGAAAAAATCTAGTAGCTTTAATTAGAGCTTCAAGAATTTTTTGTTCGCTTTCGCTTTCAAATGATTGATCTAACTCAAGAACAGTTTTTTTGGCATCATAAGATTCCTTTTTATCGTCATAAGGGACTGATCTATATAGATTGAATAATGCGTTGCTATTAATTACGTAGTTTGATGCCAGTTGCTCCATATATTTTACTCGCACTTCTGGTGACAGGCCCAAGCGGCTAAATGCATACGCATACTTGTTTGGTATTTCATCAGGAAGAGTTAATTCTTTGTTGCCATAAATAAGATAAAAGTTTGTAGGGCTTAGATCATTAATGGTGATCTTCAAAGGATAATCTAAGGTAATGTCAGGGTCTAAAAAATTTAATAATAGTTGTTTTTCTGTTTCATTAAACTGTTTCAAAGATGAGCCTGCTGAAAAAGCTAAAACAGCTGCTTGCCAGTCGTTTTTTCTTACTAAACATATGATTTTGAATTTAAGCATTCCTCTAAAGTTTGGGTATTTATTTGCCAATTCACAAGTTTTGGATAATCGTCCGTTCAAGGATGCAACTTCGATCTTGCGCTTCATAAACTCAATAGAAGGTTCTTTTATGTAGCGAAGAATCTCCTCTGCTTCGTCAATCGCGCCCAATTTAATTAATTGATCAATACGTGACAATAGAAACAAATAGCCCATATTTTTTTCACCTATTGAGTTTAGGGGAGGCTTTGCATCGACAAGTAGCAACCTTTTAAAAATTTTATTCGTACTAGCTAAAGAAAGTTTTGGCATCGCATTAAGCTTTTCAGAAAGGACCTTTTCATTAGAATTATTCCATAAATCATTAGGAAAATTGGTGCTTTCTAGAGATACTAAACCTAATCCGTTAAAGTTCATTTCCCCCAAAAAGGTCTCTTCAACACTTTTTTTCTGAGAAATAATATTTGAAGAATTAAATCCAAGTAAAATTCTATCTTTAAGAGAATTTTTTGGGTTACTTTCATCTGAATGCGCTCCAGTGGAAATAACTATCATTGCAAAAAAAACAACAAAAAAAGCCCTAACTTTTTTATTTATCATTGATATTTACTTCAATAATTACTTCACCTTTTGGAGGATCTTGTTCAACCATCAAATATAAAAAAAAACACGATGATAATAACACGACAAAACCTATAATATAGTATTTAAGCAACTTAATTTGCCCTAATCTAAAATCAATTTTTTTTGTAATAGTTAAGTTTTTGCATCAATTTGCGTATTTATTGCTATATAACACCTGTATCCGCATTTTGATTATAAATGAATTTACGCAATGAAACAAATTTTATCTAAATCAATAGTATTGATAGGTTTGATGGGTAGTGGGAAAAGTGCCATTGGAGAGAGGCTTTCTGAAAGAATAAGTGTTCCTTTATCTGATACAGACCAGATAATTGAAAAGGAAGTCGGCAAAAAAATATATCAAATATTTAATGACTCGGGTGAAGGATTTTTTAGAAAAGTCGAGGAAAGAGCTATAGCGAGAGTGTTAAATGATGCCGCTCATGTTATTTCAACCGGTGGAGGAGCTATATTATCTCCTCAAACAAGGGGTGTGATTAAATCTAAATCTTATTCTATTTGGGTTCAATGTGATGTAAATCTTATAGAAAAGCGTATTCTTAATCAGCAAGATCGGCCTCTTTTGGATAATAGAAATGTACTAGATGCCTTGATTGAGAAGAATGAGGAAAGAATTAAGTTCTATAGCCAAGCAGATATACACATAAAAAACGAGAACCCTAACCTAGAGATTACTGTAGAGGCCATTATAAAAAAATTATTGTCGAATGAGGTATTGAAAAAATAATGATACAAAAAAAATCTATAAGCATTTTATCAAGAAAAGCGAGCTATGATATATGGATAGGCGAAAACCTACTCAAAGAAAAGCATAAATATCTTGAATTAAACTTAGCAAAAAAGAAAATTGGGGTGATAACAGATAAAAACGTGCATACCTGTCAATATCCAAAACTGTTAGACCAAATAAGTGATTTAAGAATTATCCCTCACTTGCTATTAATTGAACCTGGTGAGACTGCAAAGAGCTGGAACAATCTAGAAAAAGTTCTTCAGTGGTTATCGGATTTAGAGTTTGACAGAAGCGACTATGTAATTGCTTTCGGTGGTGGAGTCGTAGGAGACCTAGTTTCATTAGCAGCCAGTTTATTTCGAAGGGGCATCAATTTAATTCAAGTTCCAACCACCTTGCTATCTCAAGTAGATAGCTCTGTTGGAGGCAAGACTGCCGTAAATAATGGAACCGCAAAAAATTCTATTGGGACATTTTATCATCCAAAAGCTGTCTTTTGCGATATCACCTTCCTCAGCACGTTGTCTCAAAGAAATTTTTTCGCGGGCTATGCCGAAGTTTTGAAAATGGCTCTTGTATTTGATAAAGATTTTTATCAATTCTTGATAGATAACCAAAATTTAATCGTATTAAAGGAAAAAAGTGTTTTGATACATCTAATCAATAAATCGCTTGAATTAAAGAGTAAGATTGTTGAGATTGATGAAACCGAACAGGGAGATAGAGCGCTCCTCAATTTTGGTCATACCTTTGGACACGCTTTAGAGAGTTATTTTGGTTATTCAGAAAAATTACTTCATGGAGAAGCAGTATCTTTGGGAATGGTGCTAGCTGCTCGTTTTTCTAAGGAAGAAGGTTATTTAAGTGAGAGTAAGCAAGAGGATATAAAAGAACACTTAAACGATATGAAATTACCTACGGATATTACGCAAATTCACAACAGTAAACTAGACTTATTAAAACTTATAAAAGTTATTAAACAGGATAAAAAAGTAGTTGGCGACAATATTAACTTGATTTTACTAAAAGATATAGGTAATGGCTTTATTGAACGGAATGTCCCATTTCAAAAATTAGAAAAATTTTTACAAATTCATTTAAGTTAGAAAATGGTCAGAAAGCTCCATATCGATTTTAATAAACCGCTTAAGAAAAAAAATAGATTATTATCAATCTTTATGTCTAGAAAAGCGGTAGCGGGATTTATTATTTTAATTGTAGCGATTTGGATGGTTCCAGGTTTATTTGTTGAGAATAAGGAAAAAAGCGAGGCAGTAAAACTAGATGATACTGAAAAGGTATTTGTAGTATCTGCTCAAAAAGTGCAAAACCGCGATACCTATAAGGTTGTGAGAGCTAGTGGTGTTCTTAAGCCAGTTTTTGAAGTTGATGTCTTGAGTAAGAAAGATGGGGAAGTAAAAAAAATAGTAAAAAAACGTGGGCAGTTGATCGAAAAAAATGATGTCATACTCGAAATCGATAAGGGAACGATACTGGAACAGCTAGAAGCTGGAGAGGCTGCTCTGCGATTGGAGGAGAAAAACTATTCAATAACTGAAAGTCTATCAAAGAAAGATATGACATCAGAGTTAAATTTGGTTAGGGCTGAGGTCTCTTTGACTCAAGCAAAAGCAGTTGTAGCTTCATTGCGAAATAATCTTAAAAATTGCACAGTTGTTGCAGGCATTGGTGGCGTGCTGGAGTCGTTAAATGTTGAGTCAGGTCAATTTGTCAAAAAAAATCAAAATATTGGAAAAATAATCGACCTCTCAAAAATGTTGCTGTTTGCACCGGTGGCTCAAGCCGACGTCGCTAAAATATCATTAAGTGATGAAGTTGTAATCAATGTAACTGGAGTCGGAAATAGAAGGGGTGTGGTAAAACGTATAGCGTCCTCAGCCAGTGAGGCGACCCGAACATTCATTGTTGAAATTGAAATCACTAATACAGACAGGTCTTTGAAGGCCGGGATGAGTGCTGAGGTTGGCATTTTAGTCGAGAAGGTTCAGGCTTTTTCAATATCTCCTGCGCACTTAGCTATTGGAGAAGATGGATCTTTAAAGGTAAAAACAGTAAGAGATAATATAGTTTTTGAGAATGATGTTTTGTTGGTAAGAACCTCAGGTAACTTTGCTTTGGTTTCTGGGTTGCTAGATGATGATATCGTCTTAACAAATGGTCAGGCTTTTGTGAGCCCTGGGGACGAAATAGAGTATAAAATTAATTGAGAATAGAATATGAAATCAATAATTGAAGGCTGCTTTAAAAGACCTGGGGCTGTAATTTTAGCTCTAGTATTGATCTTCTTTTCAGGTATCAATGCATTCTTATCTATACCTAAAGAAGCATCACCAGATGTAGAAATTCCTGTTGCTTATGTTAGTGTAGCGTACGAAGGTATATCTCCTTCTGATGCCGAAAAACTGTTAACTAAGCCACTGGAAAAACAGCTTAAAACAGTTGCAGGACTAAAAAAAATGACGTCAGCAGCAACCGAAGGTTATACATCCATAACGGTTGAGTTTGATGCAGGTGAGGATATAGACCTTGTTCTAGAGGACGTACGGCAAGCTGTCGATGATGCAAAAAAAGATTTACCAAAAAATGCAGAAGAACCAAAGGTAACAGAAATAAGTTTGGCACTTTTCCCAATCTTGTCAGTGTCTTTGTCTGGAAACGTTCCGGAGTCTTCTTTGATAAACATAGCAAATAATATTAAAGAAAAAGTTGAAAGTGTAGCCGGTGTTCTAGAAGTAGAAGTAGGTGGTGACAGAAAAGAGGTCATAGAAATACTTATTGATGCTAGTTCTATAGAATCTTATGGTATAAACCCACAAAACGTCATTGGATTGGTGGCGGCTAATAATCAATTAGTAACCGCAGGTGCTATTGAAAATGAAAATGGTAGATTGGTTGTTAAAGTACCTGGGGTTGTTGAAACATTAGATGAACTCTTCGCAATGCCTATAAAAATTGCTGACGGCACCACCATAAATTTTGGTGATATTGCAATTATAAGAAGAACTTTCGAAGATAAAAAAAGTTGGTCAAGAGTCAATGGTAAACCGGCTGTCGTTTTAGATATAAAAAAGAGAGTAGGATCGAATATAATTAACGTAGTTGATGCCTCAAAAAAGGTGATTTCTGAGGAAGTATCTAACATTCCAGGAAATATAAATGTAGATTACCTATTTGATGAATCTAAGTCGGTCAGAAATTTACTTAATGATTTAGGTAACAATGTTTTTGCGGCAGTTTTAATCGTCTTGGTAATAGTAGTGCTGGCATTAGGAATAAAAAATGCTCTTTTAATTGGGTTTGCGATACCGAGCAGTTTTCTTCTTGGTTTTATCATTTTGAGCTACTTTGGGGTAACTATGAATATAATCGTCTTATTTTCTCTTATACTCGTAGCGGGCATTCTAGTAGATGGAGTTATTGTTACAACAGAGTACGCTGACCGAAAAATATCTTTGGGCCATGATAGAAGAGCTGCCTACTTAGAGGGTTCGGTAAGAATGTCGTGGCCTATAATAGCCTCTACGGTCACGACTTTGATGGTTTTTTTCCCTCTTTTGGTTTGGCCTGGTATAGTTGGTCAATTTATGAAATATTTGCCAATAACAATGATTGTTGTTTTGTCAGCATCTCTTTTAATGGCCTTAATATTCATTCCAATATTAGGAAGCTTTCTCGGAAAAATTTCAACTGACAAAAGAACCAAAACAATGCCCCCAAAACTTTATAAAGATATTCTTAAAATCTCAGTAACACGACCGATACTTTCGATTTTTTTGGTAGGCTTATTGATAGTGGGATCTTACGCGGCATATTTTTCTGCTAAACTAGGAGTTCAATTTTTCCCAGATATTGAACCAGAACAAGCAGTTGTTCAAATTCTTTCAAGGGGTGACCTGTCTGCTTCAGAAAAAAATTCTTTAGTGAAAGATACGGAGGCGTCTATTTCTAATTTAAATGGTGTTGATATAAATTTTGCAAAAACGGGAGCTGACGGTAGGACTAAAGATCTGGTAGGCTCAGTTCGAACCATTTTCTCTGATTGGGATGATCGTGAAACAGCCGCTGATTTAATGGAAAGCATGCGAGAGAGTGTTAAATATTTAGAAGGCGCTAACATAAATATAGTAGCGCAGAAGGAAGGCCCGGGAGGTCAAGGAAAGCCGGTAAGAATTGAAATTACAGGCACTGACTTTGATCAATTGAACGAAGTGTTATTTGTTATTAAACAGAAAATGAACAAAATAGATGGTTTTATTGATATTTCAGACAACTTACCGTCCCCAGGCCTAGAATGGAATTTAAATATAGATAGAGAAATTGCCGCTAGACATGGTGTTACAGTTGCTAGTTTGGGTACAATGGTAAAGTTACTTACCAAAGGAGTAAAGGTTTCAGATTATAGGCCGGACGATACTGACGAAGAGCTTGAGGTGTTTTTGAGATATATAAAGTCTGAACGAAATTTAGACAGACTTCAGGAATTAAGAGTTCCCACATCGGACGGTCGATATGTACCGTTGTCCGTATTTGCTGAGCTTACTCCAGAAAAAAAAGGAGGTACCATATCTCGTTTAGATGGAAACAGACTTCGATCTATCGAAGCAAATGTGAAGGAGGGAATGCAAGCACCGTTTTTAATTGAAAAACTTAAGAGTGAAATAGAAAATGTAACTTTTCCAAAAAGCGTGAGCGTAAATTTTGCAGGTGAGGATGAAGATATCAAGGAAACACAAGCTTTTCTTGGACAATCCCTAATTTTCTCTCTCGTGTTAATGTCAATTGTTTTAATGATCCAATTTAATTCAGCATGGCAAACTATAGTAACGATGTCCGCTATCATTCTATCAACGGGCGGTATTTTCTTGTTACTCTTCTTGACAGAAAGACCTTTTGGTGTAGTTATGTCCATGCTTGGTCTGATTGCACTTGCAGGTATTGTTGTAAATAACAATATTGTTTTGATTGACACCTTTAATGAATATAGAAGAAAAGGACATAATCATAGAGAAGCTGCTTACATGGCAGGACTTACAAGGTTTAGACCCGTTATACTAACAGCTATTACAACGATATTAGGCCTTGTTCCGATGGTCTTCAGTCTAACCATTAGATTTTCTGAGCGAGATATACTTGTGGGAGCTCCTTCTTCTCAGTGGTGGGTCGATCTTTCTAGCACAATTGCTGGAGGGCTGACTTTTGCTACGTTCCTCACGCTAATAGCCACCCCAGCCTTACTGGTGATCGGAAGGACATCAGTTTTCTCAATAAAAGATAAATTAGCAACTCTTTTAAAAACAAAGCTTAGTACAAAAACTGTATCAACTTAGCGATGCCTTCTCTGCCTTTTTTGATTAAAGTTCACGTTTGGTAGTTCTTTAAACTTAAAAAGCTCTGGATGAGTAGAGCTGTTGTTAGGAAAGGAAGAGCCTTCTAAAAAGTGTTTTTGAAAACTCGGCTCAACAGCAGTTTCAATTTTATGGACTTTTCTTACGAGCGAAGAGATTTCCCTCCTGGAGTTTACATCTAAAAGAGCGATTATAGCTCCAGCTCCTGCCGAGTTTCCGCTCGCCACAATTTGGCTGACTTGCGCATCAGGTACTAGACCA
This sequence comes from uncultured Alphaproteobacteria bacterium, assembly GCA_902524655.1. Lineage (GTDB taxonomy): Bacteria > Pseudomonadota > Alphaproteobacteria > Rhodobacterales > Rhodobacteraceae > CACIJG01. The sequence goes on from CABZEG010000029.1 coordinate 7,603, forward strand.
ATAACTAAAGCATGTTCGGCAGATATCTGTGAGCCAAAAGCGCCTGCCAGAAAAATACTATCTATTCTGTTAACTCTGCTTTTTTCTAACAAAATTTTGCAGCTTGCATGGAGGGCTGCTTTAGCGAGTTGAATTGCTCTTACATCCATGTTGGTTATAGATAATGAAACTTTGTTATCACTGTATAAGAGATAGGAATTTGTTCTTTCAGAACTAGTGCACCTGTTTGAACCAGTTTGTGCCGCTGAACCAATTAATCCATTAGCATCTAGTAGCCCAGCTAAACGCATTTCTGCGACTGCTTCTATAATTCCAGATCCACAAATACCCGTTACTCCAACCCCAGATATGTTTTCCGAAAATTCTTTTTCATTAGACCATTGCTCACAACCTATAACTTTAAAACGTGGTTCTTTGGTAATTGGATCTATGCGAACTCGTTCAATAGCGCCAGGTGCTGCTCTTTGACCTGCTGAAATCTGTGCCCCTTCAAGTGCTGGTCCAGTTGGGCAAGAACAAGCAAAAATTTCCTCGCCTTTGGCTAGAAGTATTTCGGCGTTGGTTCCAATGTCAATTAAAAGAGTAGTGGTATCTTTTAACTTTTGTGGCTGCTCTGCTATCAAAACAGATGCGGCGTCTGCACCAACGTGTCCTCCAATGCATGGCACTGTATAAACATAGCTTTCTGAATTTAGAATTATACCTATATCTTTTGATTTTATAGTGAGGCTGTCTGAAAACACCAGAGGGAATGGAGCTTGGCCCAGTTCCTTCGGATTAATCCCAAGAAGAAGATGGTGCATAATGGGATTAGCAACAAAAACAATTTCAAAAACGCTATCTATTTTGATCTCATGTTTTTCTGCAATTTTTCTTGTAAGCTCATTTATACCCTGTATGACTGAATTATTTAAGTTCGCTAAACCTTTTTCTTCCATCATACAATATGAAACTCTGCTCATGACGTCTTCACCATACCTTATCTGTGGGTTCATTATACCCATACTGCCAACAATCTTCCCTGAGTTTAAATCACAAAGAGTGGCTGCAATTGAGGTTGAACCTAAATCAATTGCTACCCCAAATGCTGGTATCTCGGAATATCCAGAGTGAATGTCTACAATTTCTGGAAGAGTGTTTTCTTTATAATATAGTAAAACCGTAATTCCCCAATTACCTCTCCTCAATTTCTCCTGTAAACCTTTGAGAACACGAACACTGCATGTAACCCCTTGAATACTCCAATCATCCTTCAAACTAATTTTTAGGCGTTCAAAGTCGCTCTCAAGAGAGTCAAGCTGTGGCTCAGAGACCTGAACATAAAAGGCTTTTACCGAAGAATTAAGAGAGAAATCGCGCAAACTGGTTTCTTTTTTTATAATTTGTTTATGAATTTGACTATGCTCAGGAACATCTACCACTAAATCACCGAGAATTTTTGTTTGGCATCCAAGCCTTCTATCCTCAGATAAATGAAATTTATTTCTATAGATGATCTCAGTTTCGTTTCTTTCTGACACGCTTGTTTCTTTGGAACGAATATTTAATTTGTCAAATTCACCAAAAGTAAGCTCTACCTGACATTTTGAGCACCTGCCCCGCGCACCACAGATGCTGTTTAAGTCTACAGAAAGTTTTTGGGCAGCCTCAAGTATAGTTGTTCCTTTTTTTACACGCCCCCTTATTCCTGAGGGTGTGAATACAATAGTCGCTAAAGAATTTCTGGTTTCCATTTAATAATCTTATACTCTTTGCCGACGTCTTCTTGAAGTTCTCGTTCCCGCGGCCCCGTCTTCCACAACTCTATTATTTCTGATCCAGTTTGCCCCATTAGGATCATGGTTCATTAAAAAGTCTGCTGACCTTATGGCATTAATTTCATTTTCATTGGTAGGATTCATTATCGCACTTGTTAGGCCAGAACAAATAGCCATTGACAAATAAGAAGCATTAATTCCATGTCTATTAGGCAGTCCAAAAGAAATATTAGATGCTCCACAAGTTGAGTTGACACCTATTTCACGAAGTTTTTTAACTAAGTCAAAAACTTGCAAACCAGCAGTCGCCATAGCACCTATAGGCATAACCAAAGGATCTACAACAATATCGCTCTTGGGTATTCCATAATCAGCAGCTCTATTAATTATTTTTTTTGCTACTTGAAAACGTACTTCTGGATTTTCGGATATTCCTGTATCGTCGTTAGATATCGCAACAACGGGTACATTATACTTTTTGGCTAGTGGAAGAATTGTCTCCAACCGCTCCTCTTCGCCTGTAACTGAATTAAGAAGAGGACGTCCCTTTGCCGCCTCGAGACCAGCTTCTAGAGCAGCAGGTACGGAACTATCTATACAAATTGGAACATCTGTCAAACTTTGAACTAGGTTAATTAATTTTTTAATTAACGGTGGTTCTGTTATATTTGGATCAGGGTTATCATTATAAACAACACCAGCATTTACATCGAGGATATGAGCACCACACTTAACTTGATTGAGCGCGTCCTTTTCTACAGTAGAAAAATCCTCGTTTTGTAGCTCTAGTGAAAGCTTTTTCCTTCCTGTAGGATTTATTCTTTCTCCAATAATACAAAAAGGTTCATCAAAACCAATTTTTACTGTTTTGGATAATGACTCAATTATTGTGACACTCATTTTTTCCTCCTAAGCGGGTACACCCATATTTCTTGCAAAAGCTGCACTTGCTTCTATTCCTCCCAAAGGAAAAAAATGCAACGAGTGTACATTTCTAAAAAGCTTGTTTTTTTTGTATGAATTTAAAGTATCGACCATCTCTGTTGGTTCAAAAGGTAATAATAGTTTAGTTAAATCCTTAGCTCTATTTTTTATGACTGATATTGAGGGTCCAACTCCACAAGTAATCGCGTACTTAATTAGGGTTTGCAGTCTGGTTGGTCCGGCCAGGCCTAAACTTATTGGTAAATCAATTTGTTCTCTTTCAAGTACTTTTAACCATTCTATGACAGGCTGAAGATCGAAACAAAACTGAGTGGTTATTCCAATGTTCAATTTTGTTTTTAGTGCAAATTTTTGCTTTGCCTTAAGGGCGTTAATAGTTTTTTCTAGAGTCCCATTTTTATCAATGTCTTTATTCCCCTCTGGATGGCCTGCAATTTGAATTTTTTTAAATGCATGTCTTTCAAAGATCCCTGTTTCTAACATTTGAATGGAATTAAATAGCTCTCCTTTTGGGTTTTTCGCATTTCCTGCTAGCAATAAACTTTGATTAACGCCTAAAGACGAATACTCTTTAACCCAATCTTCAAGTTCACCTGTGTTATGGATAATTCTTGCCGGGATATGAGGCATTGGGGCCATTCCCTCAGATATTAATCTTTTACAAGTAAAAAACATTTCTTCGATCGGTGTATCTTCTAAATGCGCCACATAAACTGTTGTTAACTTTGGCAGTATTCTTCGGAAGTCATCAATTTTTTTTGCTGTTCTAGGCATAACCTCTATTGAAAAAGTCGTGGGGTCATTTGTTAAGATTTTAGTATCCATTAAGATAATCCCCCATTTTCAATAAGATCATTTAATTTCTTATTGTCATAGTCAACTTCAAATCTTTTATTCTCTTTGCTAATTATATCTTCTAACGATCCTTCACATAATATAGGGGTCGTTTTTCTCCATTCCTTTAAATAAGAATCTGTATCAGTAAAATTTAGTTTCATAGCGCATTTATCGATTGCTTTTTCGAAGCGATCAGGCAATTTCACTTTTTTTGCTGTACGCCCTTTGCCAACAATAAATTGAGCAGGAATATCTCTCCAAAAAATATAAACAACTTGCTGAGAAGGCATCTATTTTTATTCCTGTAAAAAGTTTTTATTGAGTTATAAGTTGCCTAATCATATAAGCAACTACATGTTGCTATAAAAGTTTATTTTTTTCCACTTGTTTTTAAAAAAAGATGAGAAATTTGAAGGTAAAAGTAAAGTCTGCTAAGGGAAGATCTATTTCCTCTACAAGGTGGCTTCAGAGACAACTTAACGATCCTTTTGTGCAAGAGGCGAAATTGCAAGGATTTAGGTCTCGTTCAGCCTTTAAATTAATAGAAATTAATAATAAATTTAATTTACTTAAAAAAGGACATAATGTTTTAGATTTGGGATGCGCTCCGGGAGGGTGGTGTCAAGTTGCTGCTCAAAAGGTAGGTGTGAAACCCTCCGGAGAGCTCGTTGTTGGACTGGACCTAAAGTCATGTGAACCAATTGTAGGAGTTAAATTTGTTGAAATAGATTTTTTGGATGAAACGCAATTTTTGGAGTTTGAAAATTCCTTAGATACAAAATTTAATGTTATCCTCTCTGATATGGCTCCAAATTCTACAGGTCATAAAAAAACCGACAACCTTCAGATTATGGCACTTGTTGAGGCCGCATCAGACTTTGCTATTAAATATTTGAAACAAGATGGGTGTTTTGTAGCGAAGGTATTGGATGCTGGTCCAGGTCCAGATATTCAAAGACTGGTTAATAAAAAATTTGAAAAAGTAATTAATTTTAAGCCCAAAGCCAGTAGATCCGACTCTTCAGAGAGATACTTAGTCGCTATAGGATATAAACAATAAGGATAAATGAAATGCAAATAAAGGAGGCCTTGACGTTTGATGACATATTGTTAGTACCCAATAAGTCAAATATCTTGCCAAATGAGGCAGATACTCAGACCCTGATAACGAGTAGCATCTCTCTTAATAGCCCAATTATGTCATCAGCTATGGATACCGTAACTGAGTCAAGAATGGCAATCGCTCTGGCTCAATATGGGGGAATAGGAGTTATTCATAGGAATTTGAAGATAAAAGAACAGGTTGCTTGCGTTAATGACGTTAAGAGATTTGAAAGTGCTATTGTCTATAACCCCATAACGTTAAGAGAAAATCAAAAATTGAGTGACGCTAAGGATCTGCAAAAGAAATTGAACATTACTGGTTTTCCGGTAGTGAATGAAAAAAATATTTTAAAAGGTATTCTAACAAATAGGGATATGAGGTTTGTAGAAAATTTAGAAACCCCTGTTAGTGAAATGATGACTGACACTAATTTGGCAATCGTTAATGAGCCTGTGAATAACAAAAAAGCACGATCAATTTTGTCTGAACGCAGAATAGAAAAACTTTTAATCATAAATAAACATAATGAATTGGTTGGCTTGATGACTGTTAAAGATCTTGAGAATTCTGTCTTAAACCCTCTGGCAACAAAGGACTCGCTAGGTAGGCTAAGGGTTGGCGCAGCTTCAACAGTTGGTCAGAAGGGACTTCAGCGGTCAATGGCTTTGATTGAAGCTGGAGCAGACTTGATCGTAATTGATACTGCTCATGGACATTCTTCTCACGTACTGGAATCGGTAGAGGATCTTAGAAACAAATTTCCAGATATTGATATTGTAGCAGGAAATGTTGCAACTAAGGAAGCAACAAGAGCACTTATTAAAGCAGGGGCAGACGCAGTGAAGGTAGGTATTGGTCCTGGTTCAATCTGTACAACTAGAATAGTAGCAGGTGTAGGAGTTCCCCAGTTTACCGCTCTTTTAGAGTGTGCTGAAGAAGCTGAGAAGCATGGCAAGGTTATAATAGCTGATGGTGGAATTAAGTATTCGGGCGATTTTGCTAAGGCCATAGCTGCGGGTGCTTCTTGTGTAATGGTGGGGTCACTATTAGCTGGAACAGATGAAGCACCGGGAGAAGTATTATATTACCAAGGAAGCAGCGTTAAAAACTATCGTGGCATGGGCTCTGTCGGAGCTATGGCAAGAGGATCGGCCGATCGATACTTTCAAAAGGAGGTTGAAGCCGACAAACTTGTCCCAGAGGGAATAGAGGGTCACGTTCCGTATAAAGGACCAGTAGGAAAAGTTCTTCATCAGCTTCTTGGAGGCCTTAAGGCTGCAATGGGTTATACCGGAAATCAGACAATTGACTCTATGAGAAAAAATTGTTCGTTTGTTAAGATAACAAATGCTGGGCTTCGAGAAAGTCATGTTCATGATGTGAGTATAACGAGACAAGCCCCCAATTACTTTTCAAGTTGAAATGAGACAGGACGCTCGAGCTAATGCAGCTATCTCAATCTTAGATAAATTTTTAGTTGGTCAAAATCTTAACTCTGTTCTTTCAAGATGGGCAAAAAATAATCGGTACGCGGGATCTAGTGACAGAGAGGCTATACGAAATCTAGTTTTTGATGTTCTCAGGGTGAAAAAGACATTAACATCTGTTTTAGAGAATGAAAAACAACCGATAAATGGTAGAGCTCTGGTTTTTCTCCATTCAGTTTTTTATGCGCTAAATTTAAATGATATTTTTACCGGGCGAGAATATGGTCCCGAAAAACTTACTATTTTTGAAAAAGAGTTTTCAAAAATTTCAAAGGAAAATATTAATGGGTGTTTTGGGATTACTGATAATATTCCTGGTTTTTTGATAGCTGAATTTAAGAGGTCTCTTGGAAAAAAGTTTGAAAAAGTCATGCGTTTATTGGAAAAGCGAGCCCCAATTTCAATACGTGTTAATCCTATAAAGTCAGATATTTCATCATTATTAGAGTGTCTATCGTTAGAAGGAATAGAGGGAAAAAAATCTAAAATAGTAAGGTATGGAATAGATATTATTGGCAACCCCCGTCGTCTTACGCAAACACAAGCTTTCAAAGATGGATGTTTTGAGGTGCAAGACCTCCACTCGCAGAAAATAATCGAAGACTTGCCGTTGAATGAGCATTCAAAGATTTTAGATTATTGTGCAGGCGCAGGCGGAAAAATACTGAGCATTGCATGCTCATTAAAAGGATACGGAAAATTTTATATTCATGATATCGATGAAAGAAAGTTAAAAGAGGCTAATTTTAGGGCTGAGAGAGCAGGGGTAAAATTTAAAAGGCTTGAAGCCAAAAATTTGCAAAAGTACTGCTGTAGCTTTGATTACATTATAGCCGATGTGCCCTGCAGTGGATCTGGGGCGTGGAGAAGAAATCCTCAGCAAAAATGGAGAATTACTCCTGAGTCGTTTAATGAAATTTTAATTAGGCAAACTGTAATTTTAGATGAGGCTAAAGATCTTTTAAAAAAAAATGGCTATATTTACTATATAACTTGTTCTCTTTTAAAAATAGAAAATGAGGAAGTTATACAAAAGTTTTTAATCGATAATAAATATTTTAGGCTTGTTAACAAAAAAAACGTAACAATTGATAACTATGGAGATGGTTTTTTTTGCGCTGTATTGCAAAAGAAAAATTAAAGTTGATATTAAATTTCTTTATGTTAGATTTTAAGAACAAAATAGGAACACTTTAACAAATAAAGTAGCTGATTTACACTACATATGATAAAACAGGGGATTCTGTAAATGGAAAATTTAATAAATATCTCAGAAAGAAAAAATATGGATAAAGATAAAGCCTTGGACACCGCATTAGCTCAAATTGAAAGAAGTTTTGGTAAAGGATCAATCATGAAACTTGGGCAAGACAATCCAGTTATGGATATAGAAGCGGTATCTACTGGTTCTATTGGGTTAGACGTGGCTTTGGGCATTGGTGGGCTTCCTAAAGGAAGGATTATTGAGGTTTATGGACCAGAAAGTTCAGGAAAGACAACCTTAGCTCTCCATGTTATCGCTCAGGAGCAAAAAAATGGTGGTATTTGTGCATTTGTTGATGCGGAGCACGCTCTTGATCCAAGTTATGCTAAAAAACTGGGCGTTAATTTGGATGATTTGCTTATCTCTCAACCCGATGCAGGTGAGCAAGCTTTAGAAATAACTGAAACACTTGTTAGATCTGGTGCTGTGTCTGTTGTCGTAGTAGATAGTGTTGCGGCATTGACACCTAGATCCGAATTGGAAGGGGATATGGGGGATGCCCAGGTGGGTGCTCAAGCTAGGTTGATGAGTCAGGCAATGCGTAAGCTTACTGGGTCAATTAGTAGATCTAACTGCATGGTAATTTTTATAAATCAGATCAGAATGAAAATAGGCGTAATGTTTGGGAGTCCAGAAACAACAACAGGGGGAAATGCACTAAAATTCTATTCCTCAGTAAGGTTGGATATTCGTAGAATTGGTGCACTAAAAGATAGAGATGAAATCGTAGGAAATTCTACAAGAGTAAAGGTTGTTAAAAATAAAGTTGCACCACCTTTTAAACAAGTTGAATTTGATATTATGTATGGAGAAGGCATTTCGAAGACAGGCGAAATTATAGATCTTGGCGTAAAAGAGGGAATAATTGAAAAATCGGGCGCTTGGTTTTCTTACGGAGATGAACGTATAGGACAAGGTCGAGAAAACGCGAAAATGTATCTAAAGGAAAACGAAAATATCTGCAATGAAATAGAAGAAAAGATAAGAAAATCTTACAGTATTAATGATGATGAAATAGTAGACGACGCACAAGATCAAGCCGAGTAAATTTTGTTATTATAGAGTTTAAAAAGTTTAAAAAAGCTGTATGTTAGGATCAGTAAAAAAATTACTTTGGATTACTGATGCTTTTAAAAGATATAAGGGAAATATTTGTTAATTTTTTTAAGTCGAATGATCACAAAGTAATTAAAAGCTCATCACTGGTACCAGATAACGATCCAACCCTGATGTTTACAAATTCGGGAATGGTACAATTTAAGAATTATTTTACCGGTATTGAAAAATCTAAAGTTAAGACAGCGGTTACATCGCAAAAATGTGTGCGTGCAGGTGGAAAGCATAATGATTTAGATAACGTTGGTTATACGGCGAGGCACCATACTTTTTTCGAAATGCTTGGTAACTTTTCTTTCGGGGATTATTTCAAGGAAGAAGCAATAAGTTTGGCATGGCAGTTATTAACAAAAGAATTTAAGTTACCTAAAGAAAAATTACTGGTGACAGTTTTTCATGAAGATCTGGAGGCAATAAATCTTTGGAAAAAATGTGCCAACCTCTCAGATGATAAGATTATTAAAATTTCTACGAGTGATAATTTTTGGAGTATGGGTCCTGTAGGGCCTTGCGGTCCTTGTTCAGAAATTTTTTATGATCATGGCCCATCTGTTTCAGGCGGTCCTCCTGGATCTCCTGATGAAGATGGTGATCGTTTTGTAGAAATTTGGAATCTCGTTTTTATGCAATATGAACAAATGCCCGATGGCACAAGGATTGATTTGCCAAAACCATCTATTGATACTGGTATGGGTTTGGAAAGAATTGCAGCTGTTCTACAGGGAAAGCATGATAACTACGATACTGACCTGTTTAAAAAGCTTATTGAAAAATCTGCTGATTTTTCTAATACAGATCCGTTTGGGAATAAAAATATTCATCATAGGGTAATATCAGATCATTTAAGATCTGCGTCGTTTTTGATTGCTGATGGCGTTATGCCCTCTAATGAGGGTAGGGGGTATGTGCTTAGAAGGATTATGAGACGAGCCATGAGGCATTGCCACTTATTGGGTTGTGAAGAACCTCACCTTTATAAAATTTTCCCGTCTCTACTGCAGCAAATGGGCCATGCTTTCCCTGAACTTATTGAAAGAAGAAACCTTATCGAAAATGCTCTGAAGGAAGAAGAGACACGTTTCAAACTTACTCTGGATAGGGGCTTGAAATTATTGAATGAGGAGCTGGCTATCCTTGAAGATAAAAAACTTTTCTCTGGCGAGGTAGCTTTCAAATTATATGACACTTATGGTTTTCCATTAGACTTAACAGAAGATGTTTTAAGAGAAAGTAATAAAAGAGTAGATATAGAAACATTTGACACGAAGATGAAAGAGCAGCGTGATAAGGCTCGTGCATCTTGGATTGGATCGGGAGATGAATCAGAAGAAAAAATATGGACTGATTTAAGATCGAAAGAAGATGCTACGGAATTTCTAGGTTATGAAAGGGAGAGAAGTCAGGGCCTGATTACCAAGATTATTAAAGATGGAAAATATATAGAAAAATTATCTCAAGATGAAGTTGGCGTTATAGTTATGAACCAGACTTGCTTTTATGGGGAGTCTGGAGGTCAGGTAGGAGATCAAGGGCAAATACGAGGTATTAGCGGATTAGGTAAAGTGACAGATACAAAGAGGGTAGGGCAAATTTTTGTACATTTTGTTAAGGTGCAAAAGGGTTATTTTGAGGTAGGTAATAATTTAGAACAGCTTATAAATTCTGATCTGAGACTTGATATAAAAAGAAATCACTCTGGAACCCACTTGGTTCATGAAGCGCTTAGAAGAATAGTAGGAGAACATGTTGCTCAAAGAGGCTCCCTTAATAATGCTGATCGGCTTAGGTTTGACTTTAGTCATGATAAACCTGTTACAGAGGAACAGATCTTTATAGTCGAGCAGTTGGTTAATAAGCACATTAGGGAAAATACGCCAGTTATTACGGAGATAATGCAATTAGAGAGTGCAAAAAAACAAGGAGCCAGGGCTTTATTTGGTGAAAAGTATGGTGACGATGTAAGAGTTGTTAAAATGTCACCAGAAGATGAAAGTCATTTCTCAATAGAATTATGTGGTGGTACTCATGTTAACTCTACTGGTGATATTGGATTTTTGAAAATTATAGGAGAGAGTGCTTCGTCATCTGGAGTACGTAGGCTGGAAGCGGTTACAGGAAAAAAAGTTGTAGACTTTATCGAAAATATTCAAGTTGTAAATAACAGAGTTTCGTCTCTTTTAAATGTAAGTACAGAAAATTTAGTTGAAAGAGTTAATAGTCTTTTGGAGGAGAAAAAAAGGCTGGAACAAAAAAATACTGAGCTTAATACAGCTCTGATTAGTGGCGAGGGGTATCAAAAAAGTCAAAACCTCGAAAAGATAGGAAAAAATATAATTTTCTCAGGAAAGGTTGTTAAAGACATACCTAGCAAGGACTTAAGGACGTTTGTAGATAATATTAAAAAACAAAATAAAAATGTAATTGCCGTACTTTTATCAAAAGTTGGCACAAAGGTACAGATAGCAGTAGGAATTTCTGATACTCTGGTCGAAAGGGTTTCAGCTGTTGATCTAGTTAAAATTCTATCCTCAAAAACAGGAGGCAAGGGCGGCGGAGGCAGACCTGATTTTGCTCAAGGCGGAGGTACTCGTCCTGATCAGGCTGATCAAGCTTTGTTGCACTTGAAATCATATTTAACTGGTACTCTATCTGGTGATTAAATATTTATTTCAGATAATTTATTTTCTAGATTTGTGTTAACCTTTTCAAGGAACCCTTCTGTTGACAACCACTTTTGGTCTTCACCAACAAGGATAGCAAGATCCTTAGTCATATCACCCTTTTCTACTGTCTCAATTACTACTTCTTCTAAAGCTTCTGCAAAAGTAGCTAATTGTGAGTTTTCGTCAAGCTTCGCTCTGTGTTTAAGACCACCGGTCCAAGCGTATATAGAAGCTATGGAGTTTGTTGATGTTGCTTCTCCTCTTTGATGAGCCCTAAAGTGTCTTGTAACAGTTCCGTGAGCTGCCTCTGCCTCTACTATTTTTCCATCAGGTGTCATTAATTGGCTAGTCATAAGACCTAGAGATCCAAAACCCTGTGCAACGGTATCAGACTGCACATCTCCATCATAGTTTTTACAAGCCCATACAAAACCTCCAGACCATTTTAGGGCGCACGCAACCATATCGTCAATTAATCTATGCTCATAAATTATCCCGGCTTTTTTGAATTGAGCCTCGAACTCTTTTTCATATATTTCCTGAAAGAGATCTTTGAATCTTCCATCGTAGGTTTTCATAATTGTGTTTTTGGTTGAAAGATAAACGTCCCAATTCATTTTCAAGCCATAATTCATTGAAGCTCTCGCAAAATCAATAATGGATTGGTCTAAGTTATACATTCCCATCGCTATTCCAGATGATGGTGCATCGAACACTTCATGCTCAATTTGTTTCCCGTCTTCGCCAACAAACTTCATAATTAATTTTCCTTTTCCAGGAAACTTAAAATCAGTAGCTCTATATTGGTCACCGTAAGCATGTCTACCAACAATTATTGGCTTTGTCCAACCGGGCACTAAGCGGGGCACGTTATTACAAATTATTGGTGCTCTGAAGACTACACCCCCTAAAATATTTCTGATGGTTCCATTAGGAGATTTCCACATTTTCTTTAAATTAAATTCTTCAACTCTTGCTTCGTCAGGTGTAATGGTCGCACATTTTACAGCAACCCCATGCTTTATTGTTGCATGGGCTGCTTGAATCGTGACATTATCATCTGTCCGATCTCTTTCCTCTATACCGAGGTCATAATATTCCAAGGGAATGTCTAAGTAGGGAAGTATCAATTTATTTTTAATGAAATCCCATATAATCCTAGTCATTTCGTCGCCATCCATTTCGACGACGGTGTTCTCTACTTTGATTTTAGACATTGATCTACTCTTTTTTTTTAAAACTTTGAAATACTATTTGGTTAAGGTTTATGGGAATCTTAATCGGTGTTCAACTGTTTTTTCTTCTATATTTAAGAAAAATTCGTTAATTTTAAATGTGGAAAATTCAATGCAAAAGCTCAACCCAGTGTTCATACTGGTAAACCCTCAAATGGCAGAAAATATCGGTGCAGCAGCGAGGGCGATGCTAAATTTTGGATTTGTGAATTTGAGACTAGTAAGCCCTAGAGAAAATCATCTCTCTGATAGAGCTATAGCTATGGCCGCTGGTGCAGGTAGGGTTCTGGATCACGCTCAAGTGTTTGAAAATATAGCAGATGCTTGCAAGGATCTAAATGAAGTTTTAGCGACCAGTGCTCGTGATAGATATAAGTATAAGGATGTCATAGACCCAATTATGGGATGCGATACAATTTTTCAAAGCTGTATCAGTGGATTTAAAGTAGGCATTTTGTTTGGTGGTGAAAGAGCAGGCCTATCTAACGAAGATTTATTTTTGGCTAAAAAACTTATTAGAATACCATCTAACCCAATTTTTAGTTCTCTAAACCTTGCTCAGAGTGTTTTGTTGATATCATATCAACTAAATGTTTGTTCTCTCAAAAAAAATACAAAAACTTCTCATAATAATGTTCCGATATCAAAAGCTAATTATGAAGAAATGCAGGCTTTTGCTACCAGATTAGAAACCGAATTGTATAAGAAAAACTTTTTTTATCCAGAAGGCAAAAAGAAAAGAATGAAGACAAGATTGAGAAAACTGATTTATGGCCTCGAATTGAACAAAGAAGACGTGAAGATCTTTCATGGTGTTTTAAAGGCTCTTATAAAAAAAAGCTAGTTTTTATTGAGTTATTTTCTTTTCTAAGTTTTTGATCTAATTTATAAATAAAAGAAACACAAGAATTCGATTTATGACTAAAAATAGAAAATTGTTCGAGGAGATAGACGTAAGATCAGATAATGCTACGGCAAGTTCATTAGATACATTCTCAATTGAGCAATCGTCCTGGTTAAGCATCTGGCTTTGGACGCTATTGGTATCTCTAATAAGTCTTATATTAGTAGGAGGCTGGACTCGTTTGACAGATTCTGGTCTTTCTATAGTTGAGTGGAAACCTATAACAGGCATGATACCCCCTTTTAACTCCGAAGGATGGATTGTTGAATTTGAAAAGTACAAAAGCATTCCGGAATTTAAATTAGTTAATTTTGATATAAGCATGGACGAATTTAAATTTATCTATTGGTGGGAGTGGGGGCATAGACAGTTAGCGAGGTTTATAGGATTTGTTTGGTTTGTGGGATTTCTTATATTATGGATAATGAGGCAAATTCCCGAGAGATGGATTTTTTATTTCTTTAGTATTGGATTACTTGGAGCTTTGCAGGCATTTTTGGGATGGTGGATGGTATCTTCCGGGTTAGATGGACAGGTAGTAGATGTTTTTTCATATAGACTGGCTATCCACTTAACTATGGCATTTATAATCCTCGCTCTAATATTTTGGGCTATTTTGTTCCACTCTGAAAACTCAGCAAAGATATTTGAGTCTAGGAGATACCGGAATAAATTTTCTGTAAATATTTTAGTTGGACTTGGTGTGCTTTGTTATGTCCAGCTTGCTCTAGGAGCACTAGTAGCAGGTATCGACGCAGGAAGAGCTTACAATGATTGGCCTTTAATGAATGGAAACTGGATACCTGATGATTTATTCGAGTATGAGCCTTTTATAACGAATTTTTTTGAAAACTCCGGTCTCGTTCAGTTTAACCATAGATTAACTGCTTATGTACTCTTTATTGCAGTAACTATCATTTGGTGGACTAATAGAAGAAACCCTTATTTAAAAATACGGGTAGCCGCAAATTACTTGATGATAATTGTTGTAGTTCAGATGCTATTAGGAATAATTACCGTTTTATACAGCGCACCTCTTTCTCTAGCCAGCTTACATCAATTTACGGCCATTCTGTTTATACTGGCTTACATTAACTTATTTTTTAAAACCTTCTATCCAGTTAGCCAAAAAATTTAATAGTCAATTTCTCTATGGAGATTTACTCAATTCTTTTTATTGAGAAAATCGTTAATTCCTTGATTAGTTTCTTTATACAGCAAATTTTCGACTATAACATTTGATGTATAAGAATAGGCATCATCTATTTCCATTTCTGCTTGTTTATAGAATGCCTTTTTCCCAATCTTAACAGCTAGTGAGAGTTTTGATGCAATCTTTTCAGCTATTTCTAGGGAACAAGCACCTAGTTCTTTGCTGTTAGCCACCTTATTTATTAGTCCTAATTCTTCTGCTTGGAATGGGTCTAAGAAATCTCCGGTAGTGAGCATTTCGAATGCTTTTTTTCTAGTAATGTTTCTAGAAAGGGCTACCATCGGAGTTGAGCAGAAGAGTCCTATATCTACACCGTTTACCCCAAACGACGCTTCTTCTGATGCAACGGCAATGTCACATGTCGCTACTAATTGACATCCTGCGGCCGCAGCTACTCCTTGAACCTCGGCTATTACAGGTTGTGGCAACTCCCGAATAAGTTTCATAACGTGTGTGCATTTTGACAATAATTTTTCAAAGTAAGCTTTGCCTCCATCGTTTTCAAGATCTCTTTTTTTCTGTATTTCTTTAAGGTCATGACCTGGGCAGAAAGCTCTTCCTGATGCTCTTATAATCAATGACTTAATCTTTTTAGATTTTCCAATTTCTTCCAAGTTTAACTTTAGGGCCTCTAGCATTTGCTCGGAAAGAGCATTTAAATTGTTTGGCGAATTTAATGTCAAAATTGCTATTTCATTCTGGTCTGATCTTAATAAAATTTTATCCATGTTTAATGTTCCGCTTCTAAATATCGGGGTTTTTTTGAAATTTTTATAAATGTACTATACATTAACTAGCAAATAATGTGAACAATTATGAAAAGTGTTAAAGATTTAACAGAATATTTTAATAAAGTTTTTTTTCAAAAGGCCTCTAGATTTGAGTTTTTGGAAATAGATGATGGACACGCGCTGGTTAAGTTAAGCCCCAGAGAACATGATTTAAGACCAGGAAACACTATATCGGGACCTGTTATGTTTGAAATAGCAGACTGTGCATTTTATGCGGCGATTCTTTTTAAAGATCCTGACCCTATGTCAGTCACAGTAAATTGTTCAATAAACTTTTTTAATAGACCCACTGGTAGCGATTTGTTTGCTAAGGCGACTATATTAAAATTTGGACAAAAGTTAGTAGTGGGAGAAGTATTACTATACTCTGGAAAAGTAGAGAATAGCGTCGCTCAGGCAATGATGACTTATGCTAGACCTGTTAAAAAATGATTTTTCCAAAATTTAAAAGAAACTACAATTTGCTATTGACCTAGGAAATTAATCGGTTAAAAGTGATAAAAATTTTTTAGGAATTTTAATGAAAACCTTTTCAATTAAGCCTTCCGAGATAGAGAAGAAGTGGATCTTGATAAACGCCGAAGGTATGGTCCTGGGGCGCCTAGCGGCCAAAATAGCTACTATTCTTAGAGGAAAAGAGAAACCTACATTTACGCCTCACATGGATATGGGTGATAACGTTATCGTTATTAATGCTGAAAAGGTACATCTTACTGGCAATAAGAGAGATACTAAAACATACTACTGGCATACTGGATATCCAGGCGGAATTAAGTCTAGAGTTGCTAGTGACATTTTAGAGGGCCAATTTCCAGAAAGAGTTATTGAGAAAGCGGTAAAGCGTATGCTACCGGGAGGTCCCTTATCGAGAAAACAAATGACAAATCTAAGAATTTATAAAGGTGAAAGTCACCCACACGAAGCGCAAAGCCCAATAATATTGAATATTCAGGATTTGAATGAAAAAAATACTAGGAGAGTAAGGTAATGACCGAATCAGAGGAGGTGTTAAACACACTGTCTAGCGAAGTAGACGATAAGCCGAAACTCGATAGCTTAGGACGAGCGTACTCTACTGGTAAAAGAAAAGATGCCGTAGCTAGGGTATGGATTAGGAAAGGTAATGGTCAAATAACAGTTAACAATAAACCATTATCCAAATACTTTGCTCGTCCTACACTACAAATGATTATTCAACAAGCGTTTTCCGTTTGTAGTGCGGAAAATCAATTTGATGTAATGGCTACAGTGAAAGGTGGAGGTCTTTCCGGCCAAGCTGGCGCTGTGAGACATGGATTGTCGAAAGCTCTTACCATATTCGATGGAGAGCTGCGTGGGGCTCTGAAGGCCGCAGGATTTTTGACTAGAGATAGTAGAGTCGTTGAACGCAAGAAGTATGGAAAGCCTAAAGCTAGAAGATCTTTTCAATTTTCTAAGCGCTGATTTTTTCACGCTACAGTTTTTAATAAAATCGTTATAAAACAAGAACTTAGTCGTTTTTAAGTGCTTTTTTTTACGAGGCACATTTGAGGCACATTTTCGATAATCGCTTTATTTTATTGAAGGCGTTTGCTACGATGAGTCACAAAAGAGTCACAGAGTCGTTTCAGATTCACAAAAAATGCGATGGTAGAAAACACTAATCAATATTTAGAAAAGACAGAGATAGAAGGGTTTGGGGGTAATCTCTTTCTCTACAAGCGTCTTGAGAATGCGAATGCTGACTCAAAAG
>CABZEG010000030.1 GCA_902524655.1 uncultured Alphaproteobacteria bacterium
CTTTATTGTTTTAACTTTAAGTGCTTCCGGAATCGCTTCCGGAAGCCCTAGGTTATTTATAAACAATAAGAGATATTGCCATCACCTATAGAAACGACATGTTTCTCTTTTGTTTAGAAATTTTTTTATGTAAGAAATAACTGTAAGATTTTGAAGAGGGTTAGCTTCCAGTACCTCTATCCATAAAGATATTTATGTATCATGGAGAAAGATTAACTAAATGAGATTTATTCGATACCAAGTTCTATAGGTAAATTTTTACCATCTTTTGCTGCTTTATTAATTTTATATTTATTTGATAGCTAGTTTCAAAAATATATTTTTACTATTTTTTTATTAAACAAAAAAAATCAACTGTCGTTAATTGCTCTAGGTTTTAAAGGAGATATAAATGAGTTTAGATCAAGTAGCCAATTCTTACAAACAATCTGAAAATTTGTACGTTAAAGGTATTGAAACACCGCACGGAAGAGTAAGATTAATTTTTGAACAGCTAGAAATTAATTTAGAAAAATTAATTGTTAAGCATCCACAAACAGATTTTGTGGCTTATGGGAAAGTGGTTCAATGCTTCATGATCCTTTCTGATTCATTAGATTTTCAAAAAGGAGAAAGTCTAGCGGAGCAATTGAATGAATTATATGATTATTGCGTAAGAACAGTCAAAGGATATCTTACCGAGAAAGATGTAACAAAGCTGGAAGAAGTGTTATCCATAGTGAATCAACTTTCTGAAAGTTGGAACAGTATTGAACCAAAATAATTTTCACAGCCAGACTTTTAAAAGATTAAGTTTGGCTGATATATCGCAAACTTGAAAATTGCTATCTGATAAAAATTTGAAATTCAATTAGTAAGGGATTATACTCTCCCATATTGAGGTTTTGGCATAAAATATAATAATTTACATATGCCTTAATAACGGGAGATAGCGTGAGCAATTTTTGTCCACTTTGGATTGCTAGCATAGTGACTGCGCACTCGGCCATGGATTATTTGACTGGCTCAAGCCCTCTTGACGCCATAACCAAAAAATATGCGCGCGGGTTATCCTCTGAGTATAATGATGTCCATCCTGGATATATTTCCTCCATTGCAGAAGATAAATTACGAACATTATCCGAGATTGAGGCTGCAGAAAATGCGACATTAATTTTAAATGCTTATATTTTTAGACGGTTTAAATACCACAGGGATAATAAACCAAGGAAAATTACGGGTATGTTTAAATCGGAATTTAGTGGAGCAAAGACACCACTCCCTGAGGAAAAAGAAATGGTAAAAATGTTTAAAGCATTTATTTTTAGTATCCGATCTAATGTTTACAATTATGCTCCAACCAGTTGGAGTATTATGGAAGAACCTGAAGCTTCTTGGCTTGGAGAATTGGTCGCCGAACCAGCCTCTATATTTGACGGATTGTGATTTTCCAATAGACTAAAGGTAAACAATTGGCTTTTTTATGTTTTGGAGAACTATCAATATAACTTTTCAGGTTTCTGTTACAGGGATAGTGATAGGAACAATAGTATCTCTATGTTCGATAGGCTTTGTTTTTGGTGTTCAAAATGCCTCTAACTTCAGAACAAGCTTTGGCTCATGCCTTTTTGACGTCGGGGGTTTGTGCTTTAGCGTAGCACCTTTAATTTTCCTTTTTATTACAGCTACAATTATAATAATAGTAAAGAAGTACCTCAATATAGCTAGATACCACGGGCCAGCAGATGTAATCTTAAGCGCACATAGTAACGGTACAGATTTAGACGTAAAAACAGGATTTTTATCTACTTTTGCGGCCTTTGTGTCAGCTTCAGGTGGCGCTTCGGTTGGCCAATATGGACCATTGGTTCATCTCGGTGGTACTATCGGTTCACTTATAAAAAGATATACCCAAAACACGCTTACGAGGGATGTGTTTA
Organism: uncultured Alphaproteobacteria bacterium; assembly: GCA_902524655.1. Classification (GTDB taxonomy): domain Bacteria; phylum Pseudomonadota; class Alphaproteobacteria; order Rhodobacterales; family Rhodobacteraceae; genus CACIJG01. The sequence goes on from CABZEG010000030.1 coordinate 1,920, forward strand.
TTGGCTGCGGTGTAGCGGCGGCGATCTCGGCTGGGTTTAATTCACCTATTGGCGGTATGATTTTTGCGCATGAGGCAATTCTAAGACATTTTTCTTTTAGAGCCATCGCTCCCATAGCGATTAGTAGCGTGGTGAGCGCTACGATAGCTAATCAATTTTTTCCTTCAGGGATACTTTTTCAAAATACAGATGCGGATATCGCAGTATTGCCTTCCGTAAGCATATCTCTTTTGTTAGGACCTATATGTGCAATTATAGCTGTTGTTTTTATGAGAGGATTGTTATCGCTTCAAGCAAATTTAAATAAGATATCGTCTTCAGAAGTTCAGAGGATCTATATAGCGGCACTTATCTGTGGTTTATGCGGAGGAATGATACCTGAAATCTTAGGATTGGGTGGTGATACAATTGAGGGAATATTAGCAAATTCATACTCTTTAGCGTTTTTATTTATTATACTGATTTTCAAATTATGCGTAACAGTTGTTTGTTTGAGCATGGGTTTTTTTGGAGGCGTATTCTCGCCTGCGTTAGTTTTGGGCGCAAGCGTCGGTGCAATTCTCACAGCAATAGCCTCCCAAGTTGGGATCAATATACTAGGCGATTCCCTAATTTTGGCTGCAATGGCCGCTCTATCAGCGTCAGTGATTGGAGCACCTATCGCTTCTATTGTAATTATTTTTGAGCTAACCCAGTCTTATGATCTGGCGTTCGTTGCCATAACTTGTGTCGCTAGTTCATGTGTTATAAGTAACGTAATATTCGGCCATTCCTTTTTTGATAAACAGCTGCTCAATCGAAATTTTAAAATCAGCAGAGGAAGAACAGAAATCCTATTATCTGAAATCACTGTAAAAGACCTTTTAGGGAAAAATGACTTTCTCAAAGTAAAATCAAATATTTTGAGGAAAGATTTATTACAAATGTTTGAAAAATCAGAATTTACAGAAGTGTATTTTGTTAATGATAATGGGGTTCTTCTCGGCAAAACAAAGGTAAATGCTTTGTTACAAAAGAAAAATACAACATTGATAGAAGATAGGTCACCATTGACGTTAAATATTAACCTAGATGTCTCTGATGCAATAGTAAAAGTGAGTAACTTTGTAGGTGAAAGCATCCCGGTGGTAGATCACGATGGTAAACTTGTGGGAGTTTTGAACGAAGCGGACCTTTTCCTTCAGTATCTAAAGGTACAAGACGCTATTTCTCACATAGAAAAAGACTAATTTAAGCGGAAATATCCACAGATTGCTGCAACTCTGTGTTTTGATCGGTCATGATAGCAATTGCGTTAGCATTATTCACTGACATTTCAGAGTCACTTTCGTCAATCTCGTTATTTGGAGCAATCTCGATGTCGGCAACTCTAGCCTCGAGCGCGCGTTCCGTCGTGAGTTCCAAAGGTCGAAAATTTTCTAATGCTGGTCTAAGCTGCGCCCCAGATGTTATATTGTTTTCGATTGGTGGCCTTAGTTCTGGTGAGCCTGCATTAGAAAATGCATTATTAGCATCACTATCCATCACTCTGGGCGTCACATCTATTACATCGTCCATCACATCGTTATCTGGCATCGAACTTGCATTAGAAACAGCAGCATTTCCTACAGACCTGTTTTGCACAGGCTGTAGCTGTGGAGCTGTAGAGTTTGCAATAATAGAATCAACCATGTTGTAAACGTACCATAACATGAGCAAGAAAGCAACATTTTACAATTATGAACAACAAAATCGCAAACCTATACAAGAATACTGATACAATAAAAGCTCCTCAAACAGATAATCCCAGAGCCATGCTTATCACAATATTTGATGAACTGCTAAACTCCATTAATGCCTTCCAGTCTAATATAATTCCTTCGTCTGATACATTTAGAAAAAAATCTTCAAGTTTTTCAAAAGCACTCACGATCCTGTATACGCTACAAGGTAGTATTGATTTTGAAAAGGATTTAGGAGTTGCAAAGAGCTTATTTCAGATATATGAGTACACAAGAGTTGCGCTGATTGAAGAATTCAAGAGCTGTAAAATTGATAGGAGCCTCAAAGCTGTCAATGCGTTATCGGAAATAAGAGAGAGCTGGAGTAGCATAGACTAGAGGTCACCATGACTACGATAAAATTCGCGGAAATATCGAAGCTGAAAGATGAGATCGATCATGCTCTTGATGAAAATAATTTTGAAGAGCTTAATAATCTTTCAAATAATCTAGAGGCCATAGTGAAAACGTTAGTCGAAGACAAAGACACTGCACGTAACCTCTCAAAAAGCGAGATTAATGTGCTTGTTAAGCTACTTGAAGATGTTTCTCGCTATGAGGAATTAACTAAAAAACGATTTAAAGACTATACGTACGGCGTATCAAGAAGTCGGAAGATGCATGAAGCCTACAAACAAAGTCCTCGCTGATTTTTTTATTTTGAAATTCCATATTTCTTCATTTTCTCGATTAGAGTTGTTCTTCTAAGTTTTAAAGCATCAGAGGCTTGACTTACCATTCCATCCGTCTTTTCCAACGCCGCTTCGATCATAACAATTTCTATTTCGCTAAGATGCCTCCTCAGATCCATTTTATCAAAATAAAGAAACCAATCCTTGTATTGCTCTGGTTTGGGAAGAGGCAGGTTGGTCACCTCTTCTTCTTCTTTATCAATGGACTCCACCAAGTCAGTCGATGCAGCCCATAACTCGTCTTGTTCCTCATCAGGGTCAGGAACTTTCAGTCTTAGAAGATTTTCCTTAACATTTTCTCCAGACACCGATCTGTCGTTGAATAACACGGATGCTCTTTCAATCACATTCCTTAACTCTCTTACGTTGCCTGGCCAGTTGTAATTTGATAAAACCTTTATCGCATCTTCACTAAAGTTGACATTTATTTCTTGGCCAGAAAATTTCATCTTCTCTATAATTCCTTGAATTAGGATGGGAACATCTACTGTTCTCATAGCTAGGTTTGGCACCTCTATTGGAAACACATTTATCCTGTAAAAAAGGTCAGCTCTAAATTCCCCCTTTTCTACTTTTTTATCTAAATCTTGGTGGGTTGCACATACCAGACGAAAGTCAACGTCTATTTCTTTATTTGAACCCACTCTCTGGATCTTCCGCCCTTCCAACACCCTCAATAATTTGGATTGCAAAGGTAAGGGCATGTCTCCTATCTCATCTAAAAAAATCGTTCCATGATTTGCTTGCTCAAACCTTCCAGCTCTTGCACGATCTGCCCCAGTGAAGGCCCCTTTTTCATGTCCAAATAGCTCAGACTCTAAAAGCTCCGAAGGAATAGCGGCGCAATTTACTGAAATATTGCTTCCTTTCCTCCCTGATGCCACATGTAAGGCCTCTGCAACCAATTCTTTCCCCGTACCCGTCTCTCCTTGAATTAAAACAGTTGTAGCGGAAGCACATACCATCTCAATTAGCTTTTTCATTTCTTTTATTGCTAATGAGTTTCCTAAAATTATTTTTTCTATTGCCTGCATATAATTTTCGTTTTCTCGTCAAAATTCTTACTAACACTAGCACAAAATTAGAAAAGATATAAGTAAAAAGTCAAAAATTTGAACTACCATCTATAAATCCAAAAAAATAGTTAAATAAAAAATTCAGCAAAAAAATTCAATTAATTCAATATGTTAGTTATAAATTGCTTTTAAAAAATCTGTTTGGCTTACTTTTTGCCTTTATCAAAACGTCATAGGAGATTTAGGTATGTTAAATGTTATAATAGAAAACGAGAGCTTCCCCTTCTCAACTAGGTTAAAAGAAATTCTTGAAGAACGACAAGCAATTGTTGAGTATACAGGAAACAATGATGTAGCGAGTAACAACAAACATCCTTCTAGAGAAGCAGAAAACTGTTTTCTTTGCTCCAAAGATTATTTTGATGCTATAAATGGACAAGCTGGTCTAATAAATATCGCCAAAGGCCATAGAGCAAACTCTATTGTGATTGTAGGTCAGGTTGATGATACTTTTTCCGTGAGGGAGGAGTTAGGTGGAAAATTATTGCACATAAATTTTCCTAAAGATAATGATCATGAGGACACTATTAACGAGTATGGCTCTCAGATGGTCGCAACACTCGTCATGAAGAATAACCAATTCATTGCCGGAGACGCAAACACGAAGAAACTTTTAAAGCTAGCTGAAAAAGTTGCCAAGACAGATGTTACAGTTTTTATAAATGGGCCGACCGGAACCGGTAAAGAGGTGTTATCAAAATTTATCCATAATAACTCTCCAAGGAGCGATAATCCCTTCGTTGGAATTAACTGCGCAGCTATTCCAGAGAATATGCTTGAGGCAATTCTATTCGGGCATGAAAAAGGAGCGTTTACGGGTGCATCTAGCCCAAATAAAGGAATTTTTAGAGCTGCCGATGGTGGAACCTTGCTGTTAGATGAAATTAGTGAGATGCCCCTAAGTTTACAGGCAAAAATTCTACGAGTTTTACAGGAAAAAATAGTAACCCCTATTGGCTCACAGAAAGATTTGCCCGTGGATGTCAGAGTAATAGCTACTACTAACAGAAATATGCTCGAAGAAATAAAAAAAGGCACTTTTAGGGAAGACCTTTATTATAGACTGAACGTCTTTCCTCTTGCCACTTCACACCTAAGAGACCGAAGAGATGACGTTATACCTTTAACCACTGCCCTGCTTTATAGACATTGCAAATCAGTTAATGAGCTTCCATGGCTAAAAAGTTCGGCATTAAAAACGCTTATAAATCATAACTGGCCAGGAAACGTAAGAGAGCTTGAAAATATAGTCCAAAGAGCCTTGGTCCTTTGCACAGAAAAAGAAATTTGTTCAACAGATATAGTTATCGATAATAATCCTCTTAATGTTGCAACAAATTCACCAGTCGATGAAAATTCACAACAGCTAGCAATTTGAGGTTTTAAATGTCACAAATCGGAGCCATCACAAACAAAGTATTATCTTCTCACAAGGATATCATTGAAAGTGCAAGCAAAGCGTTAGGCAATGATACTGATCCTGGGAAATTCGGAGCCAGAATGGAAAAAGCGCTCGACTCAGTAGCAGATGCACAGAAGATCGCGGCTGATACCACAAGAAACTTTGAACTTGGAATTGAAAATGATTTGACAAAGGTAATGATTAATCAGCAAATATCTTCGTTAGGTTTCCAGCTTACACTAAATACGCGAAATAAAGTGCTTTCAGCATATAAAGATATTATGAGCATGCCCGTTTAATTAAAGCTAAAGGTATAAAATATGGCAGATACAACAGAATTCACAGGTACGCAACAAGCACAACAGGGAACCGGTTTAATTCCCCAAGCAGGTCAATTTCTGTCAAATGTTCAGCAGATTGCTAGTCAACCAAGCGTACAAAGATCTTTACCCGCGATAATTGCAGTTGTTGTTTTAGCACTTGGACTATTTGTTTACTCTCTTTTACAACAGCCAGAACGAACAACCTTATACGCATCTCTTCCAGATTCTGAGAAATCCAAAGTTCAAGATGCATTGAAGAACTTAGGGGTCGATGTGACGCTGGATCCCACTACTGGAGAAATACTCGTGCCTGTTGAAGATTATCACCGTTCCAGAATCAGTCTAGCAGCACAGGGCTTGCCAAACAGTGCGCCCGATGGATACTCAACATTAACAGATTTACCGATGGGTTCGAGTAGGTCAGTAGAGCTTATGCGGCTCAAGCAAACCCAGGAAATAGAGCTCGCGAAATCAATAAGAGAAATCGAAGGTGTTATATCAGCTAGAGTTCACTTAGCACTACCAGAAAAATCAGTATTTGTAAGAAATCAACTACCTCCTACTGCTTCAGTATTTGTACAACTGCCTAACGGAAGATCAATGGCAAGTGGTCAAGTCAATGCAATCATTCACTTGGTGTCCTCGTCAATTCCAAATATGACTAAAGAAGATGTTACTGTTATTGACCAAAACGGGCAGCTATTGTCAAAGTCTTTAGATGATCCGGATAGTATGCTAAACGATGCGCAACTTGAACATAGAGTCAAACTCGAAAATATTTATCGTAGTCGCATTACAACTCTGGTAACCCCTATTGTCGGGCCAGGAAATGTTAGTACTCAAGTAAATATCGATATTGACTTCACGAGGAGTGAAATTACAGAGGAAATCGTGGATCCAGATGGAACAGCTCTTAGAAGTGAACAAAGCACATTAGATTTAACCACCGATTTACCAGCAAAAGGGATTCCTGGTGCAGTATCAAATACTGCGCCCACAGAGGCTGAATTGAGCCAAAGCCCCGTGGCGGGAGACTCCCAAGGGCAAATTAGAAATAGGTCATCAAGCGATATAAAAAATTATGAAGTAAGCAAGCGAATAGCTACGACAATGGCTCCGTCAACGAAGATTTTAAAGATAAACGCGGCCGTTCTTCTTAGAAGTCCTAAAGTAATAGATCCAGAAACCGGACTTGAGGTTTCCCAGGCGTTGTCTGATGAGAAAATTGAGGAGATTAAACAGCTCATTACGAGTGCGGTAGGGATTGATACGGAGAGAGGAGATAAGCTTACCGTCAGTAGTGCTCCGTTCATTTCCACACTTGAAGGAGTAGAAGTTACATGGCATGAGATCCCTTTAGTAAAAAATTTAATCAAACAATTGATTACAATTTCGATCTTGGCCATAGTCGCGCTGGGTGTTATTAGACCACTTTTAAGCAGAATGCTTGTTCCAGTCGGCTCAGGTGTTGCTGGGGAGATAGTTTCAGGTATGGATGATGATATTGATCTCGATACAATTGAAGTCAAAGAAGGTGAAAGCTTAGAAGATATTAAAGCAAAGCTTAAACCAAAGAAGCAAGCTATCTCTGCTGAAATGCTTGATACGGCAAATACTTATGATGACAAAGTCGCCGTAATAAGGATGATTGTTCAGGATGAATCTGGTAGAGTATCAAATGTTTTCAAAAACATGATACAAAGAGATATGAATTAAAGTAGACTATTAATAGGATAGGTTAAGGATTAGGAAAAAATATGGCTGAGCAAGAGAGAGAAGATAAAAGCAAAGTTTTTGATAACCTCAGCGGAACACAAAAATCAGCAATATTGATGATGCTCTTAGGTGAAGATGAGGCTTCAGAAATTCTTAAAAACTTAACGCCAAAAGAGGTTCAACATCTTGGTGGTGCAATGTATTCCGTTGAAGGATTAGACCAGGATACTGTGAATAAAGTTTTAGATGAATTTCTTGCAATTATTAAGGAACAAACAAGTCTTGGATTAGGTGCTGGCAACTATATTCAAAATGTTCTGAATAAGGCATTGGGGCAAGATAGAGCGCAATCTATTTTGGGGCGAATTACACCCTCTGAAAGTAACAATGCCATCGAAATACTTGAATGGATGGATTCAAGAGCCATAGCGGAATTGATACAAGACGAGCACCCACAGATTATTGCTCTAATTATTTCCTATCTTGAGCCTGCACAAGGCTCTGATGTACTAGTTATGCTTGATGAGAAAATTCAGCCAGAAATTGTCAAAAGGATTGCAACGATACAAACGGTTCAACCTGATGCTTTAAAAGATCTAGAGCTGGTAATGCAAAAGAAATTTGCTGCTAACACGTCGCTTCGAGCTTCCCAAGTGGGAGGGGTAAAAGCCGCCGCCCAAATTATGAATTTCATGAAAGGAGAAGACGAACAAAAAATCTTTAAAGAAGTTGCGAAGTTCAGCAAGAATTTAATGACAGAAATTCAGGAGGCTATGTTTGTATTCGATAACCTCATTAAATCTGATGATAAATCTTTGCAAATGATATTGAGAAGTGTCGAGACTGAGGACTTGGTTTTAGCGATGAAAGGAGCTGATGACGTTTTGAGAGATAAGTTATTTGCTTGTATGTCCCAGAGAGCAGCAGCAAATATACAAGATGAAATGGAAGCTCTTGGTCCAGTTCGTCTTACTGAAGTACAGGAAGCTCAAAAACGAATAATAAATGCTGCTCGAAGAATGTCAGATGAAGGTACTATAGTCCTAGCTGGCCGCGGTGGAGATGATTACGTTTAACAATATTAGATATCACAAATGCAACCCTTAGAAGAAAAAGATAGCTCACCTTTAGAAGACACTGAAATTACACGGCTTATAAAGGTTTCGAGAGAAGTAGGTTATAAAAAGCAAGATAAGATACCAGAGAGAAACTTGGTCGATTTTAAACCAACCTCTATATCGCAGATCGCCACTCCGTTTGATAAGAAGAAACAAAAAATATATGAAGCAGAGCCCCTTCAATCGTCAGAAACTTTAGAAAATAATGAGATAGAAAACGTAAAAAAGGCCTTAGATAATGGCCCCTCTGATAGTGGCGATAATCCAAACAATACTGATGTTGAATCAAGTTTACAAGAAAATCAGCAAGAAAAAGAAAAGGGTGACCCGTCAGAGAATTCATCAAAAAACTTAGATCTCTCCGATGACCCAGACAAAGAAGACAAAAAAGATTCAGAAGCGGTAAATCAGAATAAAGAAACCAAGGCAATTTCACCAGATGCCGCCCCAAATAAACCCACTATCAGTGAAGAAACACCTAAGGCGCCACAGAAAAATACCAATACTAATGTCGAAGAGGCAAAACAAGAGGGCATTGAGATTGGAAAAAAAATTGCTTTGAAAGAATTGGAAAATGAACAGCAAAAAACCTTGGAAGCCTTCAAAGATATTATAGATAATATCAGAAAAAAAGAAGCAATTGATAAAACCGAGATGATGCAATCTGTCCTCGCAGTGGTTACCAGATTAGCTAGTGAAAGAGCCGGAAGCGCCATAGATGAAAATCCCGAACCTTTTAAAAATAAAATAATTGCATTTGTTGAAAAAATTGAAAGAGCATCAAAAAAGATTGTTCTCAAGCTAAATCCGAAAGATGCTGATTTAATTAAAAAAAACTTAATCGGATCTTTTCATGAGGAGGAGATAGAGGTAAAAGAAGCCTCTGAGCTGTTTAGAGGCGACTTTATTCTTCAACTGGGCTCAGTAGAAATAGGCGACCTTATTGCAGAGCAAATATCGATCAAAGAAGAAATTGATGAAAAAGTAACTGAAACGCAAGAAATTCAAGAAGATGCTCATAAAGAGACTGACATTAAAGTTAGTGAGGCAAGTAAGTCATTACAAAACGAAAGTAAAGATAGTCTCGCGGTGAATGATGATAAAAATGAAAAATAGTTCATCTTCAATCACACAAGCTATTAATAGTATAAACTTGTCGGGTACGCTAATAACCTCTGGAAGAGTCAATAAATACGATGGACATTTTTTGGAGTGCGACGGGTTCCCAGCAAACCTTGGTTCTATTTGCTCGGTTGCGACTTCGGATGGAACTGAAACATTAGCTGAAATAATAGGATTTAAAAAAGGCAATAATATTTTGTCTATGTTTGAAAGTGACACAAAAATTCAATCGGGTGCAAAAGTTTCAGTTGTTGATGAGGGTCATGATGTCAAAGTTGGACCCTCGTTACTAGGAAGGGTCGTTGACGCAATGGGAGACCCTTATGATGGAAAACCGTTAGGGCCACTACCGGAAATCTGGCCTCTAAATGGTAAGTTTTTAAACCCTTTAGCTAAAAATTCCGTCAATGAACCTCTTGACGTGGGTGTGAGGGCTATAAACAGTCTTTTAACTGTGGGACAAGGACAAAGGCTGGGAATAATAGCGGGATCTGGAGTAGGCAAGTCTGTACTTCTTGGAATGATGTGTAAATATACGGAAGCTGAGGTGGTGGTTGTCGGCCTTATCGGAGAACGAGGCCGGGAAGTGGGGAGTTTTGTAAAAAATATATTGTCAGGAAATGCAAAAAACAAAACAATAGTTGTCGCCGTACCGGCTGATAGGTCTCCATTACTAAGGATCCGGGGGGCAAATAGAGCAACTGCTATTGCAGAATACTTTAGATCAAAGGGGAAAAACGTACTACTTATAATGGACTCATTAACTAGAGTCGCCCATGCCCGGCGAGAAATTGGGCTTGCGCTTGGCGAACAACCAACTGCTAAAGGTTATCCTCCTTCGGTGGTCTCACTTATACCTAAATTGATAGAGAGGTCCGGACCTGGAATTGATCCCCAAGGATCAATTACGGCTTTTTATACTGTTTTAGCAGATGGAGATGATGAAAATGATCCTGTAGTCGACACGGCAAGAGCAATCCTTGACGGACATATTATTTTATCCAGACAACAAGCGCAAATGGGGATTTATCCAGCTATTGATGTATCAAGCTCTGTTAGCCGTGTAATGAATGATATTATCGATGAAGCACATACTGAATTCGCGCGAGTTTTCAGAAAACTGATTACGCTATACCTAGAAAATCGAGACCTTATCTTAATGGGGGGCTACACTCAAGGAAAGGATCCAGACCTTGATCTGGCAGTATCTCTTTGGCCCAATCTGACTGCCCACATACGGCAATTAGAAGGTGAATCGGCAAACTTCCAGGATAGCAAGGATGCTTTACTAAAACTACTAGGGGGCTAGGTCTGATTATGACAAAAAAAAACATATTTGATCGGCTTACCTTAAAAAAGAAAATTTCTCTCAATAAGCAGAGTAAAATATCTAATCAGTTATCGTCAGAATTAGAAAAAAATAAACAGCTTATTGAACAAATTAAAGAACTGCAAAATGATCGACTTAAGGATAATACTGGGACTAGATCTGGGTACTTACTTAAATCTCAAAATTGGTATTCACAAAAATTGGCAGATGAACTCAATCAGAAACAAACTAAACAAATATTCATAGAAAAGGAGCTAAAGGAATTACAAAAAAAAATAGCTATTGAGCACAAAAATATGACGAAAGCTGAAAGAAAAGCTGATGAAAAAAGAAAAGAGGAAGAAGAGCTCCTTGAAGCCAAGAGAGAACTGATGACCCCCAAAATAAATAAACTCTAGGGTCTTGTTACATTGGCACCTATTTTGCAAAGTCTATCAGAGGATAAGCTTAGATGACCGAAATAGTACAAAATAACAATAGTATGAAATTTGATTTACTTGAAACTGGTAACTCTAGCTCGAGTGGACCTGACAGTGATAATTTATTTAATAATTTGTTAGGAAGTGTTGATATCGAAAATTCTGATCATGAACAAGATAATCAAATGTCAGTTGATAAAGAGCTTCACGCTGATAAGAATATTCATGAAATATTGAGTGTATTAAGCGAGGGTAATTTAAAGTTAGATGAAGATACTATTAAAGATATCAAAATACGATTGAAACATCTTTTTGAAATGATAGAGCTTAGTATCGGGACAGAAGCGAATATAAATCCAGAACAAGCACACGGTTTAATGAATGAACATTTTTTACACCTTATGAAATTCTTAAAAGAACTCGAAGGCTTAATTAATAACCAACCAAATGACAATAATACAAATAGAAATCTAGATTTGGTTTTGGACAAAGTAAGAACTAAGCTGAATGAACAGCTAAAAAGTATTCTTGGAAAAAAAAGCAATGTTATCGTAAAAGCCCTTAATCACGCGAGCACTACTACCAATGCTGAGCAAATTTCACAGCTTAAAGTTATTCCAAATGCTCAAGATAAAAATCCAAAGGAACTCGAAGGTATTCAAGGCAGAATAGCGTCTCACGGCAGGTCAAACAACTCTGACATAAAAATCGATTTTGATGCAAAATATTCGCCAAAGGCAAAGGGTCTAAACAGTTCTCATCAACAGGAAAACAAAATAACCCAGTTTTCTGAGCTAGGGAATAAAGCCAATGAGAAGAATATGGATGTTATTAGCAAGAAGTCCACCAGTGGTATGCTTTCAAAGGAATTAAATTCAGAAACCACTCTTTTTCGTCAGCCTATTACTCTAACTAATCAACTAGACACGCCCTCTAACTCGGAATCACTCAGTGCTCAGAAATCTTCGGCCTTCAGCCAAGAAAATAACAATAAATTGTTTCAAACACTAAATATGTTGTCAAGGAATTGGGGGAATAAGTTAATAGATAAAATTGAAAAATCTATTGTCGACGGTATCGAGCAACTAGAGATTTCTTTAACGCCAAGAAGTTTAGGGAGGCTCAATGTCACGATAAATATACACGATACTATTGCTAAGATTAATATTGTAGCTGAAAGTGCCGGCGCCGCCGCACTCTTAGGCGAAGCGGAACAGAAACTATCACAGATGATGGAAGCTTCTGGACTTAAGTTGGCATCGCTTCAAACACTTACGCAACAGTTTGGTGGCAACCATAGAGGTAAGGGGCAAGAGCATAAGCTTGCTTCAACAGAGAAAAAGAGTAATATCGAAGAAGATTTGAATTTACCAGAAAACGTTAAAAATATAAATAGTGAAAGCGAAGGGCTTAACCTTATAGCTTAAATAAGAGGACAGGCAAAATGGCAGAAGAAGAAAAAGAAGAAGAGCCTAAAAAAGGCGGGTTAATGAGAATAATTATGCTTGCTTTAGGAGCTATTGCTTTAATCGGAATTGGTGTAGGAGCAGGATATTTTCTATTTGGAGGGAAACCAGCTGACCCATCGACAGAAATAGAAGAAATAATTGAAAGAAAGATGCGGGAAGCTGAAGAAGCAAAAGCGGCAGAAGAAGCCGCAAATGCTGGACCTCAAAAAAAGGAAGCTCCAGAAGTGGAAAAGTTTATAACAACTTATTACGAGTTTCCAGGAAACTTTACAACAAACTTAAGAGGCTCTAGAAAATTTTTACAAGCGGGAATTGGGGTTTCGACCCAATATGATGAAAACGTCATAACAAATGTGGAAGATCATCAGTTATCTCTAAGGTCTAGTATTTTGGCTGTTATGAGTGAATTTTCTGAACAAGATATTGAGGGTAAATCTGGAAGAGATGCACTTGCAAAAGCTATTGCAGCAGAGCTGAACACAAAATTGCAGGCTTTAGAAGGATTTGGAGGTATTGAGAACGTTCATTTTACTTCCTTTATGCTTCAATAAAAAGGGAATGAGGACTTAAGTGGTATCATCTAGAAAATTATCCAGTGAGGAGGTTGATGCGCTCATTGAGGGTTTGCAGTCCGATGATAATGGAGGTTCGTCATCTTCTGAACTATCAGAAGCTGCTAACGTTAGACCGTATAAGTTTGGGTCAGATGAGTTATCTTTGTTGGGAGATTACTACGCTCTAAGGCTTGTAAACGAAAGATTCGCGCGACAAGCTAGAAGCGTATTTCTTCCCATGCTGAGAATTCTTCCGCGAATATCTTCTTTTCCTCCGGAAGTAAAAACATTTGATGAATACTCATCAGGGATTGAAAGCTTTATGAGCTTAACATCCAATAGATTAGAAGAACTCAGAGGAAACATGCTTCTGGTTATGGACCCAAATTTTATATCTATTTTAACAAATTCTTATTATGGTGGACAAATTGAAGCAATAAAGGAAAAGAGATCCGAGTTTACGAGTACTGAAGAAAGGCTAATAGAGATCGTATCTGAAGGGCTTAACAGGATGCTGGAGAAAGCATGGTATGATCTTATGCCAATTACTCTTGTAGAACAAAGTAGAGAAGTCAATCCACAATTCGCTTCATTTGTTGATAATTCTGAGATGGTGATAATATGTTCTTTTGTAGTTCAATTGCCTGGTGTTGATGCAGCAACCTTTGATATAATCTATCCACTACAAACGCTTAAGCCTATTGCTTCCCAGCTAAGATCTCGAGTTCAAAGCGAGGTAATTGATGATGATTATACATGGAAAGAAAAGTTAGAACGCATGGTAATGGAAATTCCTTTGAATGTCAGTTGCCGATTAAGTGAACCTACCGTACAAATGAATAAACTTCTCCAAACTCGAGCAGGTGATACGTTCCCTATATATGTGGGCGAAGGTATTGAAGTTTTAATTGAAGATCAATTAGTGTTTTTAAGTGAATTAGGAGAACTTTCTGGACAAGCAGCGGTAAATATTAAGAAAAGATTAAGTAAATAACAAATGGAATCAAACAATGGGTGAAGAAGAAAATATACAGGAACAAAGTGAAGAGCAGTCAGCTAATATTGAAGAAAAAGATCAAAACACCGCTTCTGCTGATAATCTGCGCGTTTTAGAAAATATTGATGTTAAACTGACAGTTGAAGTAGGCAGTGCCGAGCTCAAAATTAAAGAATTACTCAGACTAAATGAAGGATCTGTTATTGAGCTAGATAGGTTAGCAGGAGACCCATTAGACATATTAATAAATGGAACAATGATTGCTAAAGGTGAGGTCGTAATGGTTGGTGAAAGATTTGGCATAAGATTTGTTGAGATAGTTGATCCTCAAAAAAGAATTGAGAGTGTCAAATAAATAGGTCATTTTTTTGACGTTATTCGTTGAAATTTAATATTTTTCTTCCAAAATACGGTTGATTTACAAGAATATTTTCTTTGGCACAATATTTGCCTTTTACTAAGCAAGGAGGCAGGTATGCAAGTTCAAGATATAAGCGTAACACAAATAGTTGTTGTATTACTCTTTTTAGGTGCTCTTATTGTTTTACAACAGTTACTGAAAAATAATAAATTTAGTTTCCAAAGCCATTTAAATAAAAAGAAAAGAATAAAATTCATTGATGAATTTGCATTGAGTAATTCCGAGCGAATTAGATTAATTAGAGTTGATAACAAAGAATATCTTTATTTCTTTGTTAAAGGATCCCAACCAACAATTATTCCTCATGAAGGAAAAAACACATCAACAATTAAGCAAAATATTGAACTCAATACGCGTTCGGATAAAACGACCAATGAACCGAGCAATGAGGAAAAGTCAAACAATAAACCTAATATTTTGTCAGACGCGATATCTAATGCACGAAAAATGAATCCAAAGCTAGGATTTAAGAGATGATAAAATTCAAAAATATACTAGCATTGCTACCGATAATATTCTTATTTCTTCTAGCTGGTTCTGCCTTTGCACAGAATGGCATATCAAACTTTGCTGAAGGACTCCCAGCTTTGAAGGTTGAAAGCAACGGTGACGCAGAAACAACCTACTCGTTATCGCTACAGATCCTCGCTCTAATGACCGGGTTGACCCTGCTCCCCTCCATAGTGCTAGGAGCTACCTCATTCACCAGAATAATAATTGTTTTGTCAATACTCAGACAAGCTATGGGAACGCAACAAACTCCACCAAACCAGGTTCTTATAGCGATAGCACTTTTTTTAACTTTCTTTATTATGACCCCAACACTGACGGAAATAAATAAAATAGCCCTCGACCCCTATCTTGAAGGGGAGTTACCAGCAAAAACAGCATTATCTAAGGGATCAAATACCCTTAAGGAATTTTTGGTAAAAAATACTAGAGAAAATGATTTATCTATGTTTACGGATTTAATCGGCAATGAAGGATATCGTGATCATGAGGATATACCACTTACCGTAATACTCCCAGCTTTTATTACATCAGAATTGAAAACTGCTTTTCAAATAGGCTTTCTTCTTTTCCTTCCTTTTCTGGTTATAGATATGGTGATTGCCTCGATATTGATGTCCTTAGGAATGATGATGCTCAGTCCAATGTTAGTCGCCCTTCCCTTTAAGCTTCTCCTTTTTGTTCTGGTTGATGGTTGGGCAATGACGGTGGGATCGCTGGTAGCAACTTATGTGTCAAATTAATAACGGAGCTTTAGCATGGAATTCGACAAGAACATCAATTATTTAGAAGATGCTTTCTGGCAAATAATTATTTCAGCAGGCCCAGTCCTTCTAGTGGCACTTGGCATAGGCCTCTTGATTGGTATAATTCAGGCAGCAACTTCGATCAATGAAATGACCTTGAGTTTTGTTCCAAAGTTAGTGCTTGTTCTTTTGACTTTGGCTTTGATTGCAAATTTTATGTTAACTGGTCTTTCAGATTACTTTGCGTTTATTTTTGATCAAATAGCAGCAATCGGTCAAGCCTAAAAATGGAACAATCAATTAATGAGATTATTCCAGGCCTAGGGCTTCAAAATATAATAGAAATATTACTAGCTTTTTTTTTAACCTCTATCAGACTTAGTGCTTTCATTATTGCATCACCTTTTTTTAGTGCACGATTTATTATGTTGAGAGTAAGAATAATAATTGCATTTGTAATTTCAATTGTAGTTTTTTCAATTCACCCTCTGGATCTAGACATTCAGGTACTCACCTCTGCCTATGGTATCGCTATTATTTTTAAAGAGATTGCTATAGGCGTGACCGCTGGACTAATACTTTCTATAATGTTCTCAGCAGCCTCCTTAGCAGGGGAAAAAATTGCAACTAGCGCAGGCTTAAGTTATGCTGCCCAAGTAGACCCAGTTTCTGGAGTCCAGACACCCGTGGTAAGCCAAATTTTGTATCTTTTCCTTATAATGATTTTTTTGACAGTTAATGGTCACCTTGTAGCACTTAGGATCATAATTGAAAGTTATAATTTCATCCCTATAGGTACGCTTCCAGTTCCTTCAGCATTAATAGATGGTGGAATGGCTGCTTCAGGCTCCATGTTCTTAAATGCGTCTATAATTATGATGCCAGTTGTTCTGGTAGTATTACTTATCAATGTGGCAATAGGAATAATTACTCGATCGGCTCCGCAATTAAATTTGTTTTCATTTGGTTTCCCGATCACAATGCTTGGTACTTTTATTGTTTTATATTTTTCTATAAGCAACCTAGGATTTGCGTTTTCAGATTTGATTGATTCATCTCTCGACCATCTAATGACAACTCTTGAAAGTTTAAAAGATGGCTGAAGAAAACCAAGATGGACAGGAAAAAACGGAGGAGCCTTCCCAACGCAAAATTGACAAACATAAAGAAGACGGAAAGGTTTTAAGTTCTAAAGAAATGTTTGTTTTCACAGGAATTGCGGGAGCTTTGTTGCTTATGTACGCTTTTTCTTTTGCATTTAAACCACTCTTATTTGAATGGGGAAATCTATTTGTTTTCACAGGAAATGACAAGCTGGACGATTTACCAACAACAAAATCGTTGGATGCTTTATTTTTTATATTAAAAATCTCTCTATATGTTGGCGTGCCAATGTTAGTCGTCGTATTGGCTACGCAATTTGCCGTTGGAGGTATAAATTTTGCGCCCAAAGCCCTCACTTTCAAATCTAATAGAATTAATCCGTTAAGTGGATTAAAAAGAATGTTCTCCTTAAAGAGTTTAGTTGAGCTTGGAAAGGCATTATTAAAAGTCGGTTTGTTATTTGCAAGTGCTATTGGCGTAATTTACTATTTGCTGCCTCAAATACTGCGAATTACGGATGGTAATCTAAAGACTGGGCTAGAACTCACTCAATCTTCTTTTCCGCTCTTGATAGGAGCCTTGCTGATTTGTTTATTGGTGATAGCGGCAATAGACTATTTTTATCAAAGGTACGAGCACATCAAGTCTCTTCGAATGACTAAGCAAGAAGTTAAAGACGAGTATAAACAAACGGAGGGTTCCCCTGAAGTAAGAGCGAAAATAAGGCGACTTCAAATGGAAAGTGCCACGAAATCTGCGAAGCAGCAAGAAGCTTTAGAAAACATGGGTGAAGCCACAGCTATTATAACAAACCCAACGCATTTTGCTGTAGCTCTTAAATACGAAGTTGGGCAATTAGGAGCTCCCAAAATCATTGCGATGGGTAAAGGACTGATCGCAAAAAGGATAATAGATATCGGCACTGAGAAGAACATAACAAGTTTTCGAAGCCCACTGCTTGCTAGAGCATTATTTTTTACAGGAGAAATTGGAGAAGAGATCTCTGAAAAGCTTTACAATGCGGTGGCAGTAGCACTAGCATATGTTTATAAACTAGACAGAGGGGAAGATATAGAAACCCCAGATATTGATGTTCCAGAGGATTTAAGATTTAATGAAAATGGAACGATTTTGAAGGAGAATGGATATGCCTAGAAGAAGCCACGAATCTCTTGGAGACTATATAAGTTCCGCTTGCTTTGGAGGAGTTGCATTTCTATCCCTATTAAACGGTCTTGAAGCATTTTATGCGGGCAATATTTTTAGAGCTGTAGTTATTTGGATTGTCTGTTTTTTGTTGTGCCTGGCTGTCTTCAGATATGCAATAGCTCGCCTTTTTGACTCTATAAATGAGAAAAAAAATAGAAAATCATGACAACTTGTAACCAATGCATTCATTTGTTTATTACACATGATCCTAGACGAAGGTGGGGGTGTCGAAAGTTTGGTTTCAAGTCGTCAAAGATTCCTTACCAAGAGGTTATGGCAACAACTGGCATGAAATGTGCTTACTACAAACGTAGAAATGTTGAAAAAACAATTGAATCTCGCGGGAGGTCACATCAATGAGTTCAGATCTAAGTACAATCGAAGAAAGTATTAAAATCGCCCTAGATGCAGCAGACGCGGCGACTGATGTAACCTCTGAATACAACAAAGTAAAAAGAGAGCATAAAAAACTGGAGACGCAAGTGAAGCAAATACATCGTTATACGACTATAATTTTTGGGAGCTCTATGATCGCAGCAATAGTAGCGATGATATTTTCATCAGTGCTCTATTTTCGTTCAATGTCAGACTTGAGTGTGATGACGACTACAAATAGAGAGGCTCTTGTGATTTTTGCAGAAAATGTTGATGATCTCAAAGATAACGTCAAAGCTTTATCGGTGGCCATGGAGAGTCAGGTAGCACTCGAAAAACAGAATGCGAAATTAGTAGAGGAGTTATCTTCTTTGAGAAAAGAAATTTCTGTTGCAACAAATGCTCTCGCTAGCAGAGTACTTGAACAAAATAAAGGCTTACAGGACGCAATGACCAAAAATACAGAGCAAGCAGTTAATATATTTGCTGAAAAAATAGCCCAATCATTTGAAAAAAAGCTTAATGAGCTTAGTAAAGGAATTGATGCTTATCAAAATGAAGTCCTCGCTTCCTTAAAGAATATGAATGCTTCTACATCTGACAATATGGTAATGGAAGAGATTTCTAAGTCTCAAAACCAATTAACAAAAGAAATCAGATCTCTCTATAAAAAGAACGAAGAAATATTCAGTAAAATTAAGAGCTCAGATGGACTGATTAAATTTCCATGATTTTTTGGAACAAGCTACTATGCAAGATTTAGATAGTCAACAATCAGAGAGCGAAAACGAGGACCTCATTAAGTCAGAAATGTCTGACGAAAATTCTAGTGAGTTAAACGAAAGTTCCTCTGAAGAAGCACAACTGCAAACTTTCTTAAAGCTTAAAGAGCATGGCCAATCTTCTAGAACTAAAGCTTTACGACTGAAAGAAAATGATGTGATAGTTGCGATAGATGGAAGCAGTTATCACGAGAGCATAGATAATTTGGTTGATCTACTGTCTAGTGGAGAAGAAGATGACATGTGGCTCTTAACGGTGTGGAGAAATGGCAAGTTTTTTGAGATATTCACCAGAGGTCCATTAGGTGGAATTTTTGAATTCACTCGTCCTGAGGAGTCCCAGATGATCATGGAATTGTTTCAGAAAAGGGAAATGGGACAGAAAGAGGAATACCGTATTTTTGAGGCACTGAGAGACGTTAAAAGAGTGGTAGATGTCTACGATACGACACATACTCAGCTCGCAGTTATCTTACCTCCGGTATGGTTACTGCAACAGAAAATGTGGGAGCCATTGTTAGCGATACTTTGTGTTTATCTTATCACCTTCAGCGTAAATATATATCTTTTTATATTAGCAGTCGTTTTAGTAGGCCTCTATTTAAGAAAAGGCCAAGTCACTCTTAGAAGAAGCTACGGGCTGTTTCAGGATAGGCAAGTATGGGCAATAGTTGCGGCAAGATCCGATAAAGAAGCGCAAGAGATGTGTCGGAACCTCGATGAAAAAGTTAATTTTATAAATGCCGTCGTAAAACCTTATAAAAAGGAAGTTCCTAAGCCTAGAAAAAATAAAAAATCTGGAAATGTTCTCAAAGCCTCACAACAATACACATAAGAACCCTGAATAAGTTAAAGCACCCACTCAGGTATGCATTTTGTTTTTGAGTAATTATTTTCCTAAATAGTATGTATTGATCTCTCTCTATACCTTCCTATAATAAAGAGCTGAATAATGTATGGACTTTCGAAGCAAGAATATAGAGTAATGAGCAAAAATATTTGGATGGCTACCACTAATTTCAGTTAATCTCACCATTAGTTTTTTGCGTGATAACAAGCTTGATTGATATTGTTTTTATATAAAATGCCTATTTTCACTTAAAGTATACTTGATGGTTTCAAAGTAATTCTGGAAAATTTTTCTAGTATTATCCTTCCCTAATCTAAATTAAAAAAAAGTCTCTACAACCTAAACTTTTAATAGATCAATCGCAGTCCATCATAGCGCGATTAAAAATAAAATTCTATTTTATAGAATTTAGTAATTATTAAAAAAATCTTTAGACCCAAAATTTTTTCATGAATAGTGTATCAAAAAAATACTAAAATACCTCTCAACTTCCTTTAGCAGATCCCATAAAATAAAATTGAATGATCTTACATTAATATTTTAATTGGCTTATAATAACCAAAGACGCAGATGTGCTGTTATAATGATATATCTTATAACTTGGCTCACACCTTTTGCTTTTATAGTTATTGATCTCCTCTACAAAACAACAGGGATACCAAATTTGCAATAACGCTCTGAAAAAGAGAAACAAATGACTATTTAGAAAAAAAATTTTCTGATTTTTTTGCGGCTAATCTTATATAAATTCGATTATCTTACTTTTTAATGCAATTAGGAAAACCCTATTTTTTCTATCCCTCCATAGACCTAAATCCTCTCTTTGGGAGCGCTTGTATATATAGCTCAGCGAGGGTAGATAAAATCAGCCGCAAGCACATGCGTATGGATGCGTTGTTAGATCTCTCCATTTCAAATAAATTTTAGTATCCATCGCAGAAAGGTCACTATTTTCGTTATTCAAATCAACAAGCTTTTTACTACCTCTGTTTCAACGTTGATAACGAAAATAGTGATTGTCAAATCTATCGAAATACAGCTGTAAGATTTTTGTTGAAATCGAATTTTAACAATGCATTTGGTGCAAATATATCCATACGGTGTTTAAGTACGATAATCAAAAATTTATTTCAATCTCAATTCTTCTATTTTTTTCTCTTCCAGCAGAAGTCTCATTTGTATCGATTGGCTTCGACTCACCAAAGCTCACGGCTTTCATTCTATCTGTGCTTATGTTTCCTGCTTTCTCGAGCTCTTGCACGACACTAGATGCTCTAGCTGCAGCTAAATCCCAGTTGTCTCTGAAATTTCCCCCAAACATCAAGGGAACATTATCAGTATGACCAGAAACAGTCACTGTCCCTGTCTTTCCTACCCCCTTATCAGCAATTTTTGCCATAATCTGTCTTGCTTGAGACGTTAACTCCGCTGATCCTGATGAAAAAGCTCCGCCAGAGCCTACTGTCACGAAGACCTTGCCATCTTTTCTTTCCACACTAACAAGACCCTTATCTATTTCATTTTTTAAAGCAACTTCAAGTTCATTCGCTGCTTGATTGGCTGACGCTTCTTCTGCCGTCTTGTCTTTATCTGTTACCCCTGAACCGGAATCTTTTGATGAACCTTTTGTTTCGCCATCAGCCTCTGTCTGTGCGAGAGATGCTAATTCCTTTAATTTCTCCTCAAGACCCCCAAAAAGCACCTCTTGATCAGCATTACCTGTTTTATTCTTAGCTTCTTCAATGGCCTCTAGTGTTTCTTGTATTAGCTTAGGAAGGTCCTTCGCCAAAGTCTCTTCATCACCTATTTCTACTCTTACAGCTTCCCCAATTGCTTCTACTTTTATTTCTCCTTTATCAACAGCTTCTTGAAGGGCTTCTACTAATTCTTTAGCTTTTTTATCCTTCTCGCCTCCCTCATCGTCTTCCGTTTTTACTTCAAGCTCTTTTTTTTCCAGATTAGTTGTTTGTTGGGTCATCTGCTTTGTAACTGATGGACTGGGAGAAGGGCTAAAGTTTAAGGACAACACCGTAGTTCCTTTTGGTTGCTCAACAACGGGCACCAACCTTTGAACACCAAATGCATTCTTCAACGAACCGGATATCTGCTTAAATTTGGGCACATTAAATTCTGCAAATGACAGGATAAGAACGAAGAATGCCATTAAAAGAGTCGCCATATCTGCAAAAGTTGCCATCCATGCAGGAGCCCCAACAGGAGGGCACTTAGGGCATTCCTCTTCCTCTTCTTCTATCTCAGCTTCTACTTCTTCTGCCACTACAATGTTCCCTTGAGATCCAATTCATATTAAGCGGCAGCTTCAAGTTTTTGTTGTACTGCAGGTGGTAAATTCGCCACCATCTGATCTTGAATATTTCGAGGAGATTCTCCTCTTGCTATATTTCTGAGACCCATAACCACCATTTCTCTATATGTAACCTCATATGCGGTGT
>CABZEG010000031.1 GCA_902524655.1 uncultured Alphaproteobacteria bacterium
TGCTTGCTAGTACGAATGTTTGGGTCAGATGCAAAAGCAATTAAAGATAGAGCTATACATTTACTATTGGAGATTTGGCAAGTGGATACGCCTAATGTGTGGAAAGTATAAATAAGGGAGATATAAATGAATCTGTCGCCTCGTGAAAAAGACAAATTAATGATAGCAGTGGCAGCAATGGTAGCGACTGACCGCAAAAATAGAGGAGTAAAACTAAACCATCCGGAAGCGATAGCTCTTATTACAAACTTTGTAATGGAGGGGGCCAGAGACGGTCGGTCCGTAGCGGATCTTATGTCAGCTGGGGGAACCATAATTTCCAAAGAGGATTGTATGGAGGGGGTACCTGAAATGATACATGAAGTTCAAGTTGAAGCAACTTTTCCAGATGGCACTAAATTAGTGACAGTGCATCACCCAATCAGATAGAGGAAAAAATGATACCAGGAGAGATTATTATATCAGAAAGAGAGTTAGAGATTAATTCAGGCTCAGAAGCTATAGAAGTTGAGGTGTCCAATACTGGAGACCGCCCTATTCAAGTAGGAAGTCACTATCATTTTTTTGAGACCAATGAAGCATTAAAATTTTCAAGAGAGAAATCAAGAGGTATGAGACTTGATATTATCTCCGGAACGGCGATACGGTTTGAACCAGGCCAAACGAAAACTATAAATTTGATTTCTTTTCATGGGGACAGAAAAGTATATGGGTTTAATAAAAAAATAATGGGTGATTTATAATGGCACAGAAAGTTTCTAGAGAAAAGTATGCAAGCATTTTTGGGCCAACAACTGGAGACAGAGTGAGATTGGCTGACACTGAACTATTTGCAGAGGTTGAACACGACTACACCGTATATGGTGAGGAAGTAAAGTTTGGTGGTGGCAAAGTGATAAGAGATGGAATGGGACAGAGTCAGGTCACGAGAGCAGATGGAGCAGTTGATTTAGTCGTAACTAATGCATTAGTAATCGATTACTTAGGAATATACAAAGCAGATATCGGTGTAAAAGATGGAAGGATCCACTCTATAGGAAAAGCTGGAAATCCAGACATTCAAAGTGGAGTAAATATAATAATTGGTCCAGCAACAGAGGTCATCGCTGGGGAAGGAAAAATTTTGACGGCCGGTGGAATGGATGCTCATATTCATTTTATTTGTCCCCAACAAATTGAAGATGCACTTCATTCGGGACTCACTACCATGTTAGGGGGCGGAACTGGTCCTGCGCATGGAACACTTGCAACCACATGCACACCAGGCCCTTGGAACATTGGGAAAATGCTACAATCAGCTGATGCCTTTCCGATGAATTTATCTTTCGCTGGGAAAGGGAATGCAAGTCTACCCGAGGCTCTAAGGGAACAAGTCAGGGCAGGCGCTTCTTCTCTAAAGCTTCATGAGGACTGGGGCACTACACCGGGAGCTATCGATTGCTGTTTAAAGGTAGCTGACGAATTAGATGTGCAAGTAATGATCCATACCGATACTCTAAATGAAAGCGGGTTTGTGGAAAATACTATTAAAGCGATTGGTGGACGAACAATACACGCTTTTCATACTGAGGGAGCTGGTGGTGGACACGCGCCGGATATTATTAAGCTTGCTGGAGAAAAAAATGTTATTCCCTCCTCGACTAACCCGACCAGACCATATACCGTCAATACTATTGAAGAGCATTTGGATATGTTAATGGTATGTCATCACCTTGACAAATCTATACCTGAGGATGTCGCTTTTGCAGAAAGCAGGATAAGAAAAGAAACAATTGCAGCAGAGGATATACTTCATGATGTTGGTGCTATGTCCATTATTGCTTCCGATAGCCAAGCGATGGGCCGCGTTGGAGAAGTTATTATCCGAACATGGCAAACAGCCGACAAAATGAAAAAGCAGCGAGGAAGGTTGTCCGAGGAGAAGGGTGAGAATGACAATTTACGAATAAAAAGATATATAGCGAAATACACCATTAATCCAGCGATAGCACATGGTATGTCAAATCATATAGGCAGTATAGAAATTGGGAAAAGAGCTGACTTCGTTTTATGGAATACAGCTTTTTTCGGTGTAAAGCCTGAAATGGTACTGATAGGTGGTGTTATTACCTGTGCTCAAATGGGAGATCCCAACGCTTCTATCCCAACTCCTCAACCAGTATATAGCAGGCCGATGTTTGGTGCGTATGGAAGGTCAATGGAGACAAACTCCATCATATTTGTTTCTCAATCGGCAAGTGAAAATAAAGGTCTAGATGAGCTTGCTTTAAGGAAAAAAATTGTTCCTATAGAGAATACAAGAAACATATCCAAAAAAAGTATGAAGTTGAACGATCTATGTCCAGAGATTGAGGTAGATTCTGAAACTTATGAAGTACGGCTAAACGGAGAATTAATAACTTGTGAGCCCGCTAAAGAATTACCTATGGCGCAGCGATATTTTTTATATTGACATGGATACAGTAGAAGAAGTCACAGAGGAAAGTTTGGAGTTTAATGATACTATTTCTCTGGATTTTGATGAACGATTTAAACGAAAAATAAAACTTGTTTCGGATAGTGGTTACGAGTTTTTTTTATCATTAGATAAAGCGACTGAATTGCCAGTTAATGGTACATTAATTTTAAAAAGTAAAAAAAAGATAAGAGTATTAGCCGCTAAAGAAGCACTTATGCGTATAGAAACGAAAAACACGATCGACCTAATGAAAGCTATATGGCATATTGGTAATCGGCATTTAAATTGTGCCATCAGTAACGACGCTGTTATATTAAGAGAAGATAAGGTAATTGCAGATATGCTTGAAAAACTAAACTGTAAAGTTTCATATTTCCAAGATTGCTTTACACCTCTCTCAGGCGCTTATGGGGTAGGCAGAACTTTTACCCATACCCACTAATTATATTCAGTATCATGTACAGCAAAAACCAATTAATGTTTCAATGGCTCTCACCGAGCTTTCCTACAGGGAGCTTTAATTTCTCACAGGGGCTTGAGTATGCCGTTAGTCAATCGATGGTAAAAAATGAAGCCGATTTAGTTGTGTGGATTGAAAATAACTTACAACATGGTTTTTTAAGGAATGACGCAATATTCTTAAAGCTGGCTTATCAAATCTCAACAGATAAAGATTTAGTTGATTTAATAGAATTATGTTTGGCTTTTTCTTGCTCTGCGTTAAAACTCAGTGAGCAAGTTATGACTGGAGATAATTTTGCTAAAGCTAGCGATACCCAATTGGGTCTTCCTTATCCTATTGCCCTTGGAACTGCATCGAAAAAACATAAATTAAAAATAGAGGAATTAGTGCCTTTATTCTTACAATCGAATATAAGTAATTTGATTGCCGCTGCTCAGCGCCTCCTGCCTCTAGGCCATAAAAGATCAACAAATATTTTGAAAAATCTTTTTGAAAAAATAAATGAGACATCACAAAAAGTGCTTGTATCGGGGGATAAGGATTTATTTTCTTCTTGTTATTTGACTGATACGTGCACACTATTACATGAGGAATTCCAAGGAAAAGTATTCAAGTCTTAGGGGAGTTTTGAGATGGGAGATGCCTTTAGAGTTGGTCTCGGTGGACCGGTTGGAGCTGGTAAAACAAGCCTTACAGCTAGTTTGTGTAAGGTCTTTTCAGAATCCTTATCAATGGCTGTCATTACAAATGACATATATACTAAAGAGGATGCTGAAATATTAATGAAAAAACAAGTGATCAACTCGGAAAGGATTTTAGCAGTAGAAACGGGCGGATGTCCCCATACAGCAATTAGAGAGGACGCGTCTATTAACCTACAAGCAGTAGATAAGCTGTCCGCTAAATTTCCTGATCTCGATCTTATCTTATTGGAAAGTGGAGGAGATAATCTCTCTGCAACTTTCAGTCCAGAACTTGTAGATTATACGATCTTTATGATTGATGTCTGTATGGGAGAAGAAATACCAAGAAAAGGGGGCCCTGCAATAATGAGATCTGACCTCTTAATAATTAATAAAATTGATTTAGCGACATATGTGGATGTTTCCGTAGACCAAATGCTTCAAGATGCTATTGCTAAAAGAAATGGTAAACCTGTCTTACTCACAAATTTGAAAGAGGAAAAAGGTGTGGACGCTGTAAAAGGTGAGATTATGAAAATGGGAAATCTTAAAGCGTGAAAAATAAATTTAAAGAAATTGAGTTAAAAATCAATTCTCAATGTGTGTGTGAAATTACTTTGAATAGACCCGATAAGCATAACGCTATGAGTAGAAAAATGATTGATGAGTTAGAAGAAGCTGGGCAGTATTTAAAAAAGCAAGACAGCATTCGACTGGTTTTTCTTCAAGCAAATGGGAAAACATTTTGCGCTGGAGGAGATTTAAATTGGATGAAAGACCAAGAAAAAAAATCTAAAGAGGGAAAATTGGTTGAGGCTAGAGCGCTCGCAAAAATGTTGGCAACAATGAATAGTCTTCCAATGCCATTGATTTCTATAGTCTCTGGAAGTGCATTTGGTGGAGGTCTAGGCCTAATCTCCGTATCTGACACGGTAATTGTTTCTCAAGCTTCAAAGTTTGGCCTTACAGAAACAAGGCTTGGGCTGATCCCCGCAACAATTGGACCATTCGTAATTAAAAAATTAGGGGAAAGTTATGGTCGTAACGTATTTTTCAGTGGTAAAATTTTTGATGCTGAATTGGCTTACAAGATGGGTCTTATTCATTATGTTTGTAAGGATAAAAAAGAAATTCAATTATTAAAATTGCAGGAAATCGACAACATATTAAAATGTTCCCCAGACGCAATTAAGAAATCAAAGGAGCTATTGAAGAGTCTTACAGGAGAAAAAGCAGAAAAGTTTTTTGAGCTAACAACAAACATTCTTGCGGACAGCTGGGAGTCGGAGGAAGGTAGACAGGGTATTAAGGCTTTTTTTGAAAAGAAACCTGCGCCTTGGGTAAAAAAAGGAGAGAGTAATGGACACTAGACCTATTAGCAGATCGGCGATACCAAATATGGAGGATTTACCAGAGGACGTGAAAACGAAGATTCAATCCGTGCAGGAAAAGACAGGCTTTGTACCAAATGTCTTTATGATAATGGCAAGAAAACCTGATGAGTTTAGAGGTTTTTGTACCTACTATGATGCTATTATGGAGACAGAATGTAATATAACGAAAGCTGAATTGGAGATGATCGTTGTGGCTACCTCCGCACAAAACGATTGTCTTTATTGTGTAGTTTCTCATGGAGCGGTTTTGAGAATAAGATCTAAAGATAAAAATATTTCAGACCAACTAGCTATAAACTATAAAAAGAGTAAAATAACGGAGAGACAACGTGCTATGCTTGATTTTGCTGTGAAAGTAGCAAAGGAGTCGCAGAGCATAAATGACTCTGATTTTAAAATTTTAGAAAGTTTTGGTTTTGATATTGAGGATGCGTGGAGAATAGCCTCAGTTGCGTCTTTCTTTGCTATGAGTAATCGACTGGCTAACACATTTTCAATGTTACCTAATGAGGAATTCTATGCTATGGGCCGATAAAAAATTTTAGTAATTATTCTAAAAATTACTAAACAATTATTTTAGGCTCTGATGGCACACTTGTTTTTTGATGGTGCTTTTGAAGTTCTAACAATTTGTTGATAAGAGGTTTACTTGCTGGACAAGTTTTTCTAGTTTTTAGAGAAACGTGTAGAAGAAGATGTTCACCGGTGGCAAAAAGTTCTCCTTCTTTATTTTTCAACATATGAAAAACATGCAATTTTTTCTCAGTCCCTTTTATAACTTTCGTTTCTATATATACTTCTTGCCCTACCTTAAGCTCGTTTAGGTGCCTAATATTTGTCTCAACGGTGAAATAGGAATTGCCGCTTTCAATATAGGCTTTATCGCAGCCTATATGCAGCATCACAGCATCTGATGCATCGCCAAAACAGTTGAGATAGCGATATTCGGTCATATGACCATTATAATCTGCCCATTCAGGAGGTATTGTTTTTGTATAGGTAATTAGCAGGTCACTGCTTATTTTTCCACTTGCTTTTTCTGCTTGTTTTGATTGTTCATCGAAAAGATCTTTTTCATAGCTCGCTAGAGTTCGTCCAGATCCCCAACGGTTGTTGCGAAGAGCTTTCTGTAATTCAACCAAGTTTTTGTCCCTAATATCTTCTAACTCGGAGATACTATACATATCTGATTGAGCATCTGATTGAGAACAAATTTTTTCTATTAAATCAGAATTAAACTCTGGTACATCTGTCAATCTGGACCAAGGCCATTTTAGTGAAGGACCAAATTGATTAAGAAAATGACGCATGCCTTGATCTCCTCCAGCAATACGGTAACTTTCAAACATTCCCATTTGAGCAAAGCGTATTCCAAAGCTAGATGTGATAATATCGTCTAGTTCCTTAGTAGTGCAAATATCATCTTTTATAAGCCACAATGCTTCGCGCCACATTGCCTCAAGCATCCTGTCAGCGACAAAAGCATCTATTTCTTTTTTGATTACTATTGGTACCATTCCGATGTATCCCAATAAATGGTTCACATCATCAACAATATTCTGATCTCTTTCTTGGCCTGGAACAACCTCGACCAAAGGCATCAGATACACTGGGTTGAAAGGGTGTGTAACAAGCAAATTCTGAGGAATTTTCATATGCTTTTGAAGGTCAGTGGGCTTAAAACCTGAAGTAGACGACAAAATAATATAATTATTTGAAATCTGTTCAATTTCTTTATAAAGGTTATGCTTCAATTCTAAATTTTCTGGAAGACTTTCAATTATATAAGTAGACGTTTTCACAGCACCTTCCAAAGACTTTTCAAAAGTAAGACTGCCCATTTCTCTTAGAGGGGCCTTTGTTAATTGAGAGAAATATTTTTGAGCCCTTTCAACGGATAATCGTGTTCTATTGTAGGTTTCTGGGCACTTATCAAAAACGCTTACATTTATTCCATTAACTAATAAGCGGGCAGCCCAACCAGACCCTATTACGCCAGCTCCTATGCATGTCACATTTAAATTTTTCATAATTATTGTTTTTTCAAACGAAGTGTCTCACGAACTTCTTTCGGTGACATGACCTTACTGCCGGAGTTTTCGATGACATTTACAGCTTTTTCAACCAATTGGTAGTTCTTTGCTAGGTGACCCTTTTCCAACCAAATATTATCTTCCAATCCCACTCTTACATTTCCTCCTGCCAGAGTAGCCATTGCAACATAAGGGAACTGAAATTGCCCTATGGAAAATGCAGACCAAGTCCAGTCTTTTGGAATATTATTCACTAAAGACATAAACGTATTTATATCGTTTGGTGCGCCCCACGGTATACCCATACAAAGCTGTAAAAGAACCGGATCTGTTATCAGACCGTCGTTTACAAGTTTTTTTGCCAGCCAAAGATGCCCTGTATCAAAAACTTCAATCTCAGGAAGTATGCCTAAATTGGTGATCTTTGAAGCCATCGCCATTAGCATTCCGGGCGTGTTGGTCATTACGTAGTTATTCTCAGCGAAATTCATCGTACCACAATCTAGAGTACAGATTTCTGGTCTACATGTAACAAGATGCTTAATCCTCTCTGATGCCCCTATCATATCTGTTTCTGGTTCTTTGAGTGGCAGTGGAGTTTCAGCGTCGAGACCAAGATAGATATCGCCTCCCATTCCGGTAGTTAGGTTCAAAACGACGTCGATTTCGGAGTCTCTAATCCTTTTTGTTACTTCTTCATAGAGATCAACGCGACGGCTTGGTATACCGGTTTTGGGATCTCTTACATGACAATGCACAATAGCAGCTCCAGCTTTAGCGGCTTCAATTGCACTATCTGCAATTTCTTTTGGTGACCTTGGCACTTCTCGACTTTTATCTTGTGAACTTCCCGAACCAGTCACGGCACAGGTAATAAATACATTTTTATTAATAGCTAGAGCCATTCTTACCTCATTGAATTAAAGGAAGGTCTTTGATTAATCCTTCTCTAAACTCCTGATTAGCGATATT
Organism: uncultured Alphaproteobacteria bacterium; assembly: GCA_902524655.1. Taxonomy (GTDB): domain Bacteria; phylum Pseudomonadota; class Alphaproteobacteria; order Rhodobacterales; family Rhodobacteraceae; genus CACIJG01. The sequence continues at coordinate 8,004 of CABZEG010000031.1, forward strand.
AACTAATATTTTTTTGTTATTATCCCAGTATCCATATTTGACCATGCCAACCCCAATATTACTCTTAAAATGAGGTGAGAATGCTCCTGAAGTTAAGCATCCGACTATAGTTCTTTTATCTATATCAAAAACTTGTAATGGTCTCGATATTGTTGGAAGTTTAGGTCCTTTATAAATAACACCTCTTATACGTCTTTTAATGCCATATCTGATTTGCCGCTGGAGAACTTTTTTCCCAATATAATCTGCTTCTTTATTTATATCCAAGAACTTATCCATGTTACATTCCAGTGGTGTGTTCTCCACGGTCATTTCATTACCATAGGATAATAATCCTGCTTCAACTCTATCTATAATGTTTGGAGACCCTGGCCTTATGTTTTCTGATCTACCAGCTTCCAAAATTGTCTCCCATAGAGATGAACCGAGTTCTGGTCGAGACAGATAGATTTCAAAACCACCAATTCTAGAGTAACCGGTTTTAGCTATTAGTTGCGAGGAACCATCAAGTGAAAAATAGTCGAAATTAAATTTTTTAATTGAATATATGCGCTCACCAAAAACTTTGGCCAAAACATCTGCAGCTTTTGGTCCTTGTATTGCCAAAGGCCACACATCAGGCTCCCTTATTCTTACGTTCAAGCCAAAACCGATAGCTAATCCTCTAGCCCACAATAATACATCTGAGTCTGCAACGGATAGATAGTAATGATCAGCACTTATTTTTATAAGAATAGGATCATTGATTATACCACCATTTTCATCGGTCAAGGGAATGTAAAGACATTTTCCTGGTTGAAGTGCTGAGATTGATCTTGGCGTCATTAACTCAATAAGTTTAAGTGCATCTTTACCTCTAATTTCAACTTGCCTCTGACAGCCAACATCCCAAATTTGAGCATGTTTTTGTAGGTGCAAATAATCATCTTCAATTGAATTTTGAAATGACTTTGGAAGTAATGTGTGATTCACAACGGAAAAACCTGTTACTCCATACTTTTCGACAGAGGCGGTAAAAGGTGTTCTTCTGATCCTTCTAGAGAAATTTAGCTTATTTTGAATATTCATTATTATTCTCCCGTCCACCAAGTAGAGGCGCCGTTTTGAGATACGATAATGGGAATATGAAATTTTTCATTTTCTGAACTGAAGGATACCCTAAAAACTATATCTCTACAATATATACCTTTTTTCTTAATATGAATATCTGATAGTTTAAATTCAATCTCAAAAATTTCATTGCTTGTAAGGGGAAAGTCAAAGTCCTCTAAAAGGCGTCCCCCCGCATCTGTTTTATTAGAAAATATTTTCTTATTTACCCCATCTGGCCCAATAAGTGTAAGGGTAACTGTTAGACCAGCAACATGAGTGCCGTTTTCAGAATTTAATACATGTGTACTTATTGAGGGCATTATTATTCTATAGAAGCCTTATCTCTTTTATCGCTTGTTGCCGCAACAATTGGACTGATAACGCCTTTTGTTTTTACGTTAACACAAGCAGGTTTCCCGCTTTCTATTGCTCGCCTCACAGCCCCTTCAATCTCATCTTTGTGAGTCACAAGCTCTCCATAACCTCCCATTCCTTCAAACATTCCATGGAAGGGTATATCTCTGAAATCTGTTGCAAAGTGAGAACCGTCCTTGAACAATCTTTCTTGTTGTTGCGATATACAATCCAAACCACCATTGTTATCGATAATTATAACAATGGGCAGGTTTTCTTGAAAGGCTGTCTCAATGGATAATCCCCCACTAAGAAAAGCGCCGTCTCCTGAAATTAATACAACTGTCTTTCCTTTATTGAGCCTTTTTGCCGACAGTGCAAATGATACACCAACGCCCAGCATTGAGTAAGAACCAGGGTGCATTATTTGAGAAAGAGCTAATCCATTGTAGGCCATAATATTTACAGCAATTTCTGACCAAAAGTGAGTATTACCTCCATCAAAAACTAAGATATCTTGGTCAGTCATACACTTTTGTACTGAAAGAGAAAGCTCTAAAGGGTGAATTTTTCCACCACTCCATGCCGGAGAATTTGTTGTTTCAACAAGATTGTTTAGAGACGCAGTAACCCATTTTTTTCTCTCCTCAATATTTTTAACTAACCAATCTTTTCCCAAAGAGAATGTATCGCTCTTAAATGATGCAAGTAGACCTTCAAAAAAAGCGCCAGGATCACTTAAAAGCAAATGGTCTGCCGCTCTATTAAACTCTATTTCTTCGTGCGAACCGTTGACACATATTAAGCTTGCACTAGAAGGGAATAACGGTGGATTGCCAAAATTCATTTGATTATCTAAGCGACCTCCAACCATTATTATGCAGTCAGATCCGTTGAAAGCAAACTTTGAAGGATGGTACTGATGCACATCGGCAAGTCCTAAAAAAGCCCTACAATTTTCATTTAATAATTTTTGGTGATATGGCACATTCAAAATTGGTATTTTAATTTCATCACCCACTTGCTTTAACAAGTCTTCATTTTTTGACCACCATATTCCATGTCCACCGATAATTATGGGTTTTTTTGAAGACTTTATAATTCCTATTATTTCATTTAGTGCTGAGGGTTCAGGCCATGCTTTACAAGTCTTTGGTTCTTTTCTAGTAAATGGACGCTCCACATCTGAAGGGCTTTCATCAAAAGAAGAAAACATTATGTCTACAGGCATACTTATATGAACCGGGCCTGGATAACCGCTTGTAGCTATTCTCCACGCTCTATCCACGAACTCAGAAATTCTATTCCCATCTGTTATTGATGCACTGTATTTTGTAAGTGGTCTTGCGATAGAAACATCATCTATTTCCTTAAATCCTCCAGCGCCTTGCTTTTTAAGTGTGGATGAACCTGTAACAAAAATCACTGGGGATCGTTCACCCCAAGCCTCCATCATAGCAGGTATAGCATTCGCAAACCCCTCTGGTCCAACCAGACAAACAGAGGGTTTTCTTGAAAGTCTTGTATGGCCGTCTGCCAAATGACCTGCAATTTGTTCATGTGGGCAATTTATCACAGGTATTTGATGATTCATGAAACCCTCAAGTGCAGGGTTACAAAACCCACCTGCGAGTGTAAACACATGTTCTATTCCTTTCTCTTTAAAAGATTTCGCTAAAAGCTGCCCTCCTCGAAGCATATTATTATCTTTCATCTGGTTAATCCCCCTTATGCGAATAAACTATTTTCATTTTATCCATCGCGCTAACTCCTAAATCAGTCGATGCAAAGGGACCACCATGCAATTTGTTCCCTTCGTCTGCCAATTCTTCTGTTAAGTCATCTGCGAAGATTTTATTTGCGTAAATCTCAGCGTTATCTTTGGGTTTGAAACCAATATGCCCTGCGTCTATGTTGCTCAAATTCGAACGATCATTGTCTGATACTCCATAAATAATTGAATAACCGGTGTGTGAAGTATCAATTGCTCTTATAACCAATTGAACCAAGTCATCATATGAGAGCCAACTCGTTAAACTTCTTTGCGTTGTTACTGGTGAACATGTAGCAATTCGCAAGCATACCGCTTCAATATCACATTTATCGTAATACATACGGGCCAAATTTTCAGTAAAACACTTTGATAGTCCATAAAAACCATCAGCACGATGTGCAGTCTTCGGCTTTAATGTCTTAGTTCTTTTATACATGCCGACTGCATGTACAGAGCTTGCGTAAACTACCCTAGTACACTTATTTTGACGAGCTGCTTCCCAAATGTTATAGGAGCCAATGAAATTAGCACCTAGCATATCGTTAAATGGCACTTCGTCTACCAAAGCTCCAAAATGGCAGATAAGCGAAACGTCTTTTGCTAGGTCACATATTTGATCAAAATTTGATAAATCGGCTGAAAAATATTTTTCATTTTCATTAAGTTTTCCAATATCTTTTTTTATGTCAGTCGAAATAAGTGTACTGCAGATGTTTGAAAGTGGCTCTCTAAGATAGGAGCCCAATCTACCTCCTGCGCCTGTAAGCATTATCTTTTTTTTCATCAAAACCTCTATAAGAAATAATTATAAAGAAAACTTTTTTTTTTAGGACTCATTTATCTCAATTTCTCGTTTGATTGCCAAAACAGATGAAATAGTAGAGACACAGTACGGCACACAGAAAGTTAAAAGAATTTTAAACCAATCGACTGATTTCATATCCTGAAAAATTATTCTGTCGCCATGGTTTATTAGGGCAAGGATACAACCAACGATTAGAGCAATCCTTAAGGCTCTTCTTATTACACTTTTTCGAAGGGCAAGCTTTAAAAAGCTATCGTGAGTTGTTATGTTTTTCAAAAGTTGGGCTCATACGAATAATCGACAAATGTTATCACGAAAGTAACTATTAACAAAAAAATCAAAAAATAATCGTTAAGTAAACTCAGGGTCAGATAGGTCTTGTGATCTATAGCATGCAGTAACAGTATTTGCTAAAAGACAAGCTATAGTCATTGGTCCTACCCCACCGGGTACAGGTGTAAGGCCGGCTACTAAACCAGCCATATCAGTAAAACAAACGTCACCCACCAAAGTAGTTTTTTCGTATCCATCAATATTTTTTGTTACTCGGTTTATTCCAACATCTATAACTGTAGCCCCAGGCTTTACCCATTCTCTTTTAATCATCTCAGGCCTCCCGACCGCAGCTACGATAATATCAGCTTGCGCGCATATAGTTTCAATATTCTCTGTTCGAGAGTGAGCTATAGTTACAGTACAATTTTCCTGTAAAAGTAAATTAGCCATCGGCTTACCAACTATATTTGATCTTCCTACGATCACCGCGTTTTTACCTGAAAGGTCTCCTAGCCTGTCTTTAAGTAACAATAAACAACCTAATGGCGTACAGGGGATCATTGACTTTTGACCAGTATTTAGAAGACCAACATTTGATATATGAAATCCATCCACATCTTTTTTTGGATCGATAGAATTAATCACTGCTTTTTCATTCAAGTGGTCGGGTAAAGGTAGTTGACATAAAATCCCATGAACATTCACATCGTTATTTAATTTTTCTATAAGGCTGAGTAATACATCGGAAGAAGTCGATGCATCAAGCTTATACTCATATGAATTCATGCCAACTTCTAAGCTTTGCTTTCCTTTATTTCTCACATATACCTGGCTCGCGGGGTCCTCTCCAACAAGTATTACTGCTAAACCTGGAGTTACCCCATATCTTTCCTTTATGATATGCACATAACTTTTTACTTTGGTGCGCAAAGTTTGTGAAAACTTTTTTCCGTCAATAATTTCATTCATTATTTTCCTCGACTTTTTAAAATAAGCCCTCAACGTCGCCTTTTTTATTGAGCATTATGGCCTCCGCGCTTGGAACTTTGGGAAGTCCAGGCATAGTCATAATTTCTCCACAAATAACAACAATGAAACCAGCTCCTGCCGACAGTCTAACTTCTCTTATTGGTATTGCGTGCCCGTTTGGCGCACCCCTTCTGTTAGGATCTGTAGTAAAACTATATTGGGTTTTCGCCATGCAAATAGGGAGATCACCATAACCATCATTTTCCCATAACTGTAGCTGATCCCTAATTGCCTTGTTCGCAAGAACTTCATCAGCTCTATATATTTTTTTTGCTACTCTTTCGATTTTTTCAATCAGAGGCAAATCGTCTTTGTATGTGTAAACAAATTTACTTTTGTTTTCTGCTATCTCAACAACCTTATTCGCGAGAGGAAGGATTCCAGTAGAACCTTCTGCCCAATGCTTACAGACAAAAGCTTCAGTACCCTTATCAGCAACATACCGTCTGAGCGCTTCAATCTCGGCATTCGTATCGCTAACAAAGTGGTTTATTGCAACAACGACTGGTATTCCAAACGATTTCACATTTTCAATATGTCTTCCAAGGTTTGCACACCCTTGTTGCACAGCTTGAATATTTTCGGTACTCAGATCATTTTTGGAAACTACTCCACCGTTCATTTTCATAGACCTAACTGTGGCAACGATTACAGCAGCGTCGGGCTTTATCCCAGCTTTCCTACACTTTATATTAACAAATTTTTCGGCGCCAAGGTCGGCTCCGAAACCCGCTTCTGTTACTACATAGTTCGCTATCTTTAGAGCGGTTTTTGTAGCGATAACAGAATTGCAACCATGGGCAATATTAGCAAAAGGTCCCCCATGGACAAATGCAGGATTATTTTCTAATGTTTGAACGATATTGGGTTGCATAGCTTGTTGTAAGAGTACGGTCATTGCACCATCTGCTTTAATATCTTTGCAAAAGACTGGTGTTCGATCTTTTCTATACGCAACAATTATTTCACCTAATCTTTTTCTGAGATCTGAAAGATCATTAGCTAAACATAATATTGCCATTACTTCAGAAGCTACCGTGATATCAAATCCTGATTGCTTTGGATATCCATTAGCGACACCTCCCAGGCTTGTGACTACGTCTCTAAGTGCTCTATCATTCATATCCATTACCCTTCGCCAAACAACTCTTCGGAGGTCAATGTTTTGCTCGTTACCCCAATATATATGATTGTCTATCATTGCTGCTAAAAGATTGTGAGCGCTAGTAATTGCGTGAAAGTCTCCAGTGAAGTGTAAATTCATTTCTTCCATAGGCACAACTTGCGCTAACCCTCCGCCAGCAGCTCCCCCTTTCATGCCAAAGCAAGGTCCTAAAGATGCTTCGCGAATGCATATAGCTGCTCTCTTTCCCAAAGCACAAAGTCCATCTCCTAGGCCTACGGTAGTGGTAGTCTTACCTTCACCGGCGGGAGTCGGATTTACCGCTGTTACTAAAATCAGCTTACCATTTTGATTATTTTTTACCGATCTAATAAATTGATCTGATACTTTTGCTTTATCATGCCCAAAGGGTATCAATTCTTCGTCCTCTATACCTAATTTTTTTGTTACTTCTTTTATAGGAAGTTTATTTGCCTCTCTTGCTATTTCGATATCAGATTTGACTTTCATTTCAGCTCCCTTTTATTTAAATATTTCTCGAAGATATCTCAATGGATTTAATGAATGAACCAGAAGAAGAGCTTGGCGAGAACAATATAAATTTTTTTTCTGTCTCTCTAAATATAATCACATTTAAGTGATCCATAATAGTTCTTTTAACATCTCCAATAGCAAAAATTTTTTGAGACAAATTAAGAGGACAAATTCGTTCTAACATCTCAATGACTCTATCTCCCTCAACTCTAACTCCACACCACCCTCCAGTTTGGTCGGTTATGTAAAAAGCTTGTTTTAACAATGGGACAGTTTTTTTTGTAAATGACGAATGCGATGGATTACAAACAAAAAGAAAGTCAATACCAATTCTAAAACCTAGAATACCACTTTTATTGATGATTGAATTTTCAATATTCGGCATTGGTTCTCCCAAGGATTTCTTGAAGTTTAGTTTGCATTTTCTTTCTCTTTTTAATGGAATTGCAAGCGATATGAGACTATCAAATTGATATTCGTCAATTTTTAATTTATTTACGACTTTAGAGTATCCATTAAGGGGTTTTTCAATTTTAAGCACTAGTTTAGCCACGTTGTTTAATTCCCTCTGGATCTATGAAGTGAGGCGAAACAATCTCTACTTCTGTTATTTTATTTTGAAGAAGATTTACAGCAAAAACCCTTTCGCCAATCCGGTCACCACCACGTTCTATAAACCCTAATCCTATGTAGTGACCAAGTGTTGGAGAAAAAGCCACAGATGATAACCAACCCTCATCATTTTCCATTGTGGGTTTTTTCCCTTCTGAAATCAGGTGTGATCCAGCTTCAAGCTTTTGGCTATGTTGAACAGGTTTAAAGCCAGACAAGGTTGCGATATTGGGTCCATTGAAGCTTTCTCTCTCCGATAGTATATTTCCTATGCTGTCTGCTTTTTTTGATATCATCCTTGATAAGCCAAGGTTCTGTGCGGTTGTCTGCCCATTTATTTCATTGCCAGCAGGATGACCTTTTTCTATTCGCATAACTCCTAATGCTTCAGTACCATAAGGAACAGCATTAAACTCCTGGCCTTCCGAAAGAAGGGCGTCAAATAAAGCATTTCCATATTGTGTAGGAACTGCAATTTCATAAGCTAATTCTCCAGAGAAGGAAATTCGAAAAAGTCTTGCCATAATACCGCCACAGATGGTGAGCTCACGACAGGCCATGAATGGAAAATTTTCATTAGTTATATCTGTTGGTTTATCTACAAACTTTTGCAATAATCTGCGGGAGTTTGGTCCAGCGACCGAATACTGGGCCCAAGAATCTGTAGTAGAAATTAAATGAACATCTAGATTTGGAAGGAGGCACTGTCGAACAAATTCTAAATTTCTAAGAACTAAAGGGGCATTAGCGGTCGTAGTCGTCATTATAAAATGATTTTCGCCTAACCTTGCAGTAGTCCCGTCATCATAGGCAACGCCATCTTCTCTTAACATTAATCCGTAACGTACTCTATTGATAGGTAACTTAGCAAAGGCATTTGTGTACACAAAATTTAAAAACTCTGAGCAGTCTTTTCCTTGAATATCGATTTTTCCAAGTGTAGTTACATCACAAATTCCAACTGAATTTCTCGTCTGTATGACCTCTCTATCAACACTTTGTCGCCAAAATTTTTCTCCCTTTTCTGGAAACCATTGAGCTCGCAACCAATTTCCTGTCTCTACAAAAACTGCATTTCGTTTGGAGGCTGCATTATGTGATGGGGTCAACCTTGTCGGTCTAAAGTCCTTTCCCCTAGAACGTCCAGCAAAAGCCGATATAGCTACAGGTACATATGGTGGTCTAAAAATAGTAGTGCCTACTTCAGAAATATTCGTTCCCTTCAATTTAGCCATAGACGCTAACCCAAGGATATTGGATGTTTTCCCCTGATCGGTTGCCATACCCAACGTAGAGTATCGCTTTAAATGTTCCACACTTTTAAAGCCCTCTTTGAAACTTAACTCTATATCTTTTTGGGTAACATCGTTTTGCAGATCTATGAAGGAGTTAGAGGGATCGGAACTACTAACAAGATCAAGAGCACACCTATACTGCTCTTTCGAGCAAGATAGTGTGATGCGGTTAGGCATGCTCAAACAAATTTTTTTAATCAAAGATAAAATAACCCTATTGGTATCTGAAATGATATTTTGGATTTCAAATACTCCTCTCGCGGCTCCCACAGGAATTATTTTATCTTTTTGCCCATTACCCCCCGATAGAAAGTTCTTGAAATTGTCATCCCAAACGGGTTTGCCTCTCTTGTGGCATGTCAAATGAATGTTGGAACTCCAACCTCCTGATACTGCAAGACAATCAACATTTAATTTTGATCCCGAACTTAACTTAATTGCCTTGATACCTTTTCTTCCATATGTTTTTGTAATTGTTTGTCCTAGGTACGATGGAATGCTTGAAGACAGCGCTTCAATCTCTTTCCGAGTGTCAATTACCGCGTTAATTTCAAGTCCCATATTTTTTAGATCGTCAGCTGTCCTCCAACCATCATCATTATTTGTGTAGATTGCAATTTTTTGTCCGTAGTAGGCACCAAACCTATTCGCATAAGTTCTTACCGATCCTGCCAACATAATACCGGGTCTATCGTTTTGAGGAAACACAATAGAGCGCTCAATAGCTCCAGACGCTAAGATGCAGAGCTTGGTATATATCTTCCAATTTATCTGTCTTGGTTTGGAACTTTTTTCTACTATATGATCAGTTTTTTTCTCAATGGCTGCAAATATACCATGATCAAAAGCGGCAAAGACCGTGGTTCTTTTTAAGATTCGAACATTTTTTAAACTTTTTAATTTTTTTACCGCCTGACCGATCCAAACTGAAGATTGATTACCATTTATAACTGACGTTTCTGCATTGAGTCTTCCACCCAAAATAAAATCTTCCTCGACAATTAAAACTTCACCTCCTGTTTCTGCCAAGAGAAGGGCAGACATTAAGCCCGAGATACCAGATCCAATTATTAGAAAGTCACAATGGAGATAACCCTTGTCATACTGTGAAGGATCCGCCTGTAGTGATAATTTCCCTAACCCTGCGGCTCTTCTAATAATTGGTTCATATAATTTCTCCCAAAATCTTCTAGGCCACATAAACGTCTTGTAATAGAAACCTGCACCTATGAAATTTTTCAGCAAATCGTTTATTGCCATAAAGTCAAAATTAACTGACCCTAAAAAATTTTGACTCGAGCTTTCAAGACCATCAAATAGCTCTATGTTAGTAGCTCTGGTATTCGGTTCTTTATATGGGCCATCTCCAAGCTCTACCAATGCATTTGGTTCCTCAGATCCTGCGCTAAAAATGCCTCTTGGACGATGATATTTGAAAGATCTTCCAACAATTTTAACGTTGTTGGCAATAAGTGCGGAAGCTAGCGTATCGCCTTTATAGCCGAAATATTTTTTCCCATTAAAAGTAAAAGATAGTTTTTGTTTATTTGTTATTGGATGTGAACTATTTCGCATTTACTTTAATTTTCCTTTAGTATCTCGAGCAAGTTCAACTTTTAAAATTTCATGTGTTACAGTATTTCTTGTGACTACAAGCCAAGATCTATCACCCTGTTCATGATACCAAAGTTCCTTATGTACCCCTGCAGGATTTTTTCGCAAATAGCCATAATCTATAAATTTAGTCTTAGAATTTTTACTCTTCCAATTTGGTCTATAAAGTAATTTTGCATCACCCCTGTAAATGAATTCGGATGAATCCCTAAGGCCTAGTAATGGATGGTCAATAAGCATTTCTGTCCCTCATTTTAATGCAAGTTAGGTTGGTTGCCTTGGCCTTTTTCGTCTATTAACCCACCTCTTTCAAATCTATTGAATAAAAAATCTTTGGCATCGTTGTGCGGTTTGTCCGTAGCCAAAAGATGCGCATAGCAAAAACCACTTGCGGGAGTCGCTTTGAACCCCCCGTAACACCATCCTCCGTTGAAATATAGGTTTCTTATTTTGGTCCTATCAATAATTGGGGATCCGTCCATAGACATATCCATTATTCCTCCCCAAGTTCTCAGCAGCCTAGCACGTCCGATCATCGGCATTAGAGCCACTCCGCCTTCACACACATCCTCTATTACGGGTAGGTTACCGCGTTGTGCATAGGAATTATAGCCATCAATGTCACCTCCAAAAACTAATCCGCCCTTATTAGATTGGCTTACATAAAAATGTCCAGCTCCAAAAGTAATTACTCCAGGAATTACTGGTTTCAAACCTTCTGATACAAATGCTTGCAAAACGTGACTCTCTACAGGAAGGTTTATTCCAATTTTTCCCATAACTTGACTAGATGAACCGGCAACACAAACCCCCACCTTTTTGCTTTTAATTACTCCTTTTGTAGTTTCAACTCCATAGCAGCGTCCATTTTTGATCAAGAAATTAGTTACCTCACAATTTTCTATTATATCGACGCCACGCGAATCTGCCTCTTTAGCATAACCCCATGCTACTGCATCATGCCTTACAGTTCCTCCTCTTGGCTGCCATAAACCACCTTTAATGGGAAACCTTGAATTCTGAAAATCTAAAAAAGGGACCAGCTTTTTTAGAGCGTCTACCCCTAACAGTGAGGCATCGGCCCCTGACATAAGCATCGCATTTCCACGCCTTACAAAAGCATCTCGTTGACTATCTGAATGAAAAATATTTAAAACACCTCTTTGACTTACCATTGAATTGTAGTTTAACTCTTGCTCTAAATTTTCCCAAAGTTTTAGGGAGAATTCGTAAAAAGGTTGGTTTTGAGGCAATAAATAGTTAGATCTTATAATTGTAGTATTCCTACCTATGTTTCCAGATCCAAGCCAGCCTTTTTCAACAACTGCAATATTAGTAATTTTAAATTTCTCTGCGAGATAATAAGCCGTTGCCAAGCCGTGCCCACCTCCACCGACGATTATAATCTCATAATTCTTTTTGGGATCAGGGTTCCTCCACAAGGGTTTCCAACCGGTGTTACCTTTTAATCCCTCCCATAATACTTTAAACCCAGAATATTTCATCGTTTTACAATTTATGTTAAATTTAGAATAACTTTATATATTATGTCGTTATAGTCTAGGTCTATTAGATAGAGTTTCAAAAAAATGTTGTTCAGGACAAATAAACCTTCTCCAACTTTGATTTTTAAAAATATATTTTTTATCAAATGGAATGAAAAATAAAGAAAGTACAAAAAATTAAAATTCTTGTAATAAACCATGTCCCGGAGGTCGATCTCGGATCCTATGAGGAATTTATTAGTTCTGATGGACACTCCTTTGAACGATTTTATTTTTCTTCATTGAAAAATCCACCCTCTGTCGACAAATATGATGCTTTGTGGGTTATGGGAGGTCCCATGAATGTTTGGGAAGAAAATAGTTATCCTTGGTTAGTCAAAGAAAAGCTATTTATTAAGAATTGGGTTTTGAATTTGGAAAAACCATTTTTCGGGATTTGTTTAGGACATCAATTACTTGGTGAAGCCTTAGGTGCTCCAGTAGTCAAATCACAAACTCCGGAAATCGGGTTTAAGGAGATTTCTGTGAAGCGGAAAAAATATTCAAATAATTTATTTAGGTACTTTTCTGAAGATATGCTTGTGTTGCAAGGCCACTCAGCTGAAATATCGAATTTTTCTAAAAAAGATGTCTCAGTGCTAGCTTCCTCAGATAACTGTTATATTCAAGCTCTTTCGTATTTAAATCATGCGTTTTCTGTCCAGTTTCATCCAGAAGTTGTTGATGACACTATCCAAAATTGGATATCTATTCCAAAAATAAAAAAAGATTTTTACGACGCTCTTGGTCCAAGCGGTATTGCAGAAATAATGAAGTATCAACAAAAAAATAGGCAATCACTTATTAATAGAGCAAAGCTTATTTACCAAAACTGGCTGAACCTTATTGAAAAAAATTGATTTTCTTATTATTCGAGCGATTTATAAACACTCAACTCTAGCCATAATTTTTCTGCAAGCTCATTTGCATCTCCAATTCTCAAAGAGAGGCCTCTAGTAATAGCAACTAAGACTGGATCGGCTTCATCCAACTTCTTTTGAAGGTTACCCCAATCAATTTCGTATACAACACAGTCTGTTTTTGCCTTGGCCGTTACTGTTCGAGGAGAATTAATTACTCTTCCAACTTCACCAAAAATTTCTCCAGGTCCAAGGTTTCCTAGCTCCAATCCGTGTTTAGATCTTATACTTATATGACCACTATGAATTAGATACACGTTTTTTGCTTCATCTCCGATAGAATAAATTAAGTCTCCCTCATTAAATTTTAGTTGTTTATGTTTAAATTTAGGTAACAAATTTTCTCCTTATTCACTGTTTTCGACTTTGAATAATTCCCAATTACCCTCAAGACCTTTAAGTGTATAGTCTCCCATTGATATAATAGAAAACTTTGTTCGGCCTAATAGATCCTTCAAATTTTTTGTAATTATAACTTCATTGCTCTGACATTTTTCTAACGCTCTCGCCGCAATATTTACTGCTATTCCCGTTATATCATCATTTCTCCAAATCACTTCACCAACATGCAAGCTACATCTAATTCTCAAATCAATTTCATTCAATTTCACTATACTAGAGATCGCACTTTCGATTGATCTTGCTGGCCCATCAAAGACCGCAAGCACACCATCACCAGTGTTTTTTACTAGCTTGCCATTAAAATTCTCAACGGTATTTTTCATTATTTCATCGTGCTTATTCATTTTTTCAGACCATTGCTTGTCACCCATCTCGGTCATATGCTTTGTAGAGTCCTCAATATCAGTGAATAAAATCGTTGCCAAATTTCTATCAGCTGATTTGATCCCGTCACCTGTTGCGGAGAAAAATGTGATCAAGTCCTTTACAATATTCTCTCTTTCATCATGCCAGGGCAGGTGTCCTCCACTTGGATACTCAATATATTTTGAACCATTTATATTATCTGCTAAAAATCTTCCATTTAATTTAAAGACGGCAACGTCATCTCTAGAATGTAATACTAAAACTGGTAAATTTATATTGGGCAAACTAGCACGTATATCTATTTTAGTAAGTAATTCTAGAATGCTTTCGAGAGTCTTTGGATTACAGACCATCCGTTCCAATTTTGCAAAGTCTAATTGTTTGTCAGGCATTTTTTGAGGACAAAATATATAGCCTGAGCTTCCAGTACCCCAATTAGTTAAAAGGTTTTCCTTAATTGTGTCAGCCTCTGGCATAAATGGATAATCATCTGACCTAATAAATCGAGCTGCTCCACCAAAAACTGCTACAGATTTAACTTTTTGGGGATATGTTGCTGCATATATTAACGATATTGATGCACCTTCGGATAGTCCTAATAGGAAAAATTCTTCTAGTTTTTCGGTTTCAACAATAGATGAAATATCATCCATTCTTTCCTCTAAATTAGGTGCTGTAGCGTCTCTATCCGATAGACCTTGTCCTCTTTTATCAAATATTATGACTCTAAAGTAATTACTCAATCCTCTTATCCAAGCAAGGTACTCCTTGTCTTCAAGCGCTGCCTCTAAATGAGAAATTGTACCTGGAACATACATAAGAGTATCTTCAGCATCGCCCCAAATCTGGTAAGCAATGGTGAGCCCACCGGATTCAGTATATTTTGATATGTATTCCTCGGCCATGCTTTAGATAATACAGAAAATAATTGATAAGTGATATAGATAAACAATATCTCTAAAATTATATGTTGAAAAGCTGACAGTATTTTTCTACAACAGATAATGGGGGACATTGTTGTAAACAACATTATTACAATGGAGGCCTCTACTGACTATTTACGCATTACTTGGATACGCTTTGGTTGCCTTGGTAGTGACCCTATTTATCAGGCCCTTTATTAATATAGAGCGTTCTATATTTGCTTATTTTGCTCCCTTCGGATTGGTTTATATAGTGCTAATGTTTTTCGCACCGACGAATAATTTTTCAGCGGGTTGGCACAGGTACATTGGGATAACTATTGGTGCAACATTACTTTTGCTTTTCTACTTAAAGGTGAGAAGTTATGTAAATAAAAAGAGGTATGAAGAAGAACTAGCGAGGGCTGCAATGGAGGAGGCTGAAAACTCGTAAGAATTTTATAAAAATTAAAAGTGGATAAAAGTGATTATAGATTTAAAAGATTTCGTTAATAATCCGAGGGTTGAAAAAATTCTAACAGCTCTATGCTCCGGTGCTATTCGTCTTAATAAAGAAATTTCATTAAGTGACACTGGGGGAGGTCATAGAAGTCTAGTGGGCTTAAATTCCGATGGAGATAGCCAAAAGCAGCTTGATGTAATTGCTGATGATATTTTTTGCAGTTCATTAGAGGCTGCTGGAGTAGGCTTTTATGTGTCCGAAGAACGTGAAGCCATAGAAATGCTTAATAATAACGATGATTTAGGAGTAGCTATCGACCCACTAGACGGATCCTCCAACATTGACTGTAATGTTTCAATTGGAACAATTTTTTCTATCAAGAAAGTGAATAATAAAAGCCGTCCCCAAGATGATTTCTTTCTGTTAGGAAAATATTTAGCTAGTGGGTACTTTATTTATGGGCCCCAGACATTATTAGTTTTTACAGTTGGTAATGGTATTGTTAAGTTTTTGCTTAATGTAGAAGATAATCAATTTGTTTCCGTAAAATCAGACCTAAAGATCCCTGAACAAACTCAAGAGTACGCTATCAATAGTTCAAACTCCAGATATTGGCCTACACCTGTAAGAAGTTACATAGAAGAGTTAATAGATGGTGCCATTGGTCCTCGAAAAAAAAATTATAATACACGATGGGTTGCTTCTTTAGTTGCTGAGACCCATAGAATATTAGAAAGAGGAGGCGTTTTTCTCTATCCAGGCGATGATAGGGAAGGCTACGCAGAAGGGAGATTAAGGAAAATATACGAGTGTGGTCCCATAGCGTATTTGATTGAACAAGCTCTAGGGCTGGCAACAAATGGAATAGAGTCAATCGTTGGGTTAACTGCAGACAACTTACATCAAAGAACCCCCTTTGTGTTTGGTTCCAAAGAAGAAGTTGAAACTATAAAAAGGTTTTATGAAGATCCTAAAAGTGCCCATGCACCTCTTTTTAGAACTCGAGGACTGTTTAATAGGTAGCAATAGATGAGTATAAAGCACCCAATAATATCAGTCACAGGCTCTTCAGGGGCAGGCACGTCTACAGTAAAGCATACTTTTCAACAAATTTTCAGAAGAGAAAGCGTAAAGGCCGTAACATTGGAAGGCGATGCATTTCATAGATACAATAGAAAGGAAATGAAAAAAGAGTTAGAGAAAAGACATGCGGCAGGCGATGCTA
>CABZEG010000032.1 GCA_902524655.1 uncultured Alphaproteobacteria bacterium
CCATTGAATGCATCTATCATTTTTTCCTCCAAATTTACTGATATGAGCGTAACATGATTAGTTCAAAAATGCTACGACAGTAGCAAAAGATTGAGCCTATAATGCGTAAAAAATTAATTCTATTGACTTTAAAATAAAATATACTTCGATTAATATCATTGGCTTACTGGATGTAAACAATGAGCCTAATGGGCTTGATCAAATTTACAGAGGAGCAACCAAAAGTGTTTGATACAAAAATAGCCATAGTACTTCTATCATCTCTTAAGACTTGGCAAAAACTCAATGTGACCTCATTCTTGACAAGCGGTATCATCGGTCAGACCAGCTCTTTGATTGGTGAAAAATATATTGATAAATCAAACTATGAATATCTTGCACTAAATATACAACCAGTGGTTGTTTTGGAAGCTGATCTATCAGTTTTAAAAAAAATCCATAACAGAATTTTGGGAAGAACTCTAATCTGTTCCATCTATATAGAGGACATGTTTTCGACAGGGCATGATGAGGCTAATCGGGGTACAGTTAAAAATTACTCTAGTGAAGATCTTCCATTAGTGGGCCTAGCTCTTAGAGAAGAGAAAAAAATAGTCGACAAAGTTACAAAGGGTGCGAAGCTACATTCATAAAGAGTTAAGGATCATTAAAATAACTGAATTAAACCGTAACTTAAGCAAACATCAGTCAAATGTTTTAAAGGAAAAAAACTTATGCAGTGGGAATATTATGTGAAGGATTTTAAGTTTGATGAAAGTCAAATAGAGGATGGATTTCCAAATAAATTGGAGCATGACGATTTGGCCCATCTGGGAAATGCTGGGTGGGAATTAATAAATATTGTTTCCTACCGATCAAGTGACAATGAACTGTGTTTACGATATTATTACAAAAAAGCTAAAATGACGAATTAAATAATAAAACGAAGGAATAGTTTTAATTAGCGTCTTTGAGGTTTCTTTATCGAAGAAGATATTTTTAACGCAACAGTCTGCCATCTTTTCACAATAAGAGTTAATTATCCTTGTTAAAGAGAAATAGAATACAACCTCTAGAGCATGTTTTTTATTATTGATAATCCTGCTTACAAGTGTATTATTTCAAGGTACGAATTTACAAATCGGGAACAGCCAAGGCGGGTTAGAATTTACAAAAAAAGAAGCCGAAGTAAGACAAAGGGAGAGAGCTTATCTGATATGGGATAAACCACCTCCCACACCGGCTATTCACATTTGGAGATATTATGGATGATAAAGACGTTAGAGATGCTGCTTTAAAACAAGCTCAAGAGGCTTACGGAATGTTTTTAAGCTTTATGAAGTGGGTCGCTTATATTTTTATAGTCTTAGTTATCATTTTGGCTTTCTTCAATTTTTTTGATGACCCAACTGGCAGCAGACATCTACCCGAAGCAATTTCTGATCAATATGATCCCAGCGGATTATCCAAGAAATAACATCTCATCTTTGTCTTGCTTAATTCACGCAGCAGTGCAGTGAAAAATTGAAAAGCGGCTTTTTACAAAATTCTGATGAAAATTAGCCTAATAGGCTTTATTGACTGTATAGCAATTAGTGAACTGTTTCTTTTCTTTGCAAAATACTATATTAAAGAAATGATAAGGCCGTTTCAAATATTCACACTGATTTTCATCTTGGTTTCGATCGATGTTGGAGCTTCTCCCCAGTTATTAAATGTTGCTTCCAAAGCCTCTGATCACGGTACTCTTGTACTTCGTCGTTCCACTGGAATACCTGGCATGTTTGGCCGCTTCACAGTTATTTTGAATGGTAAAGTATTGGGGATGTTAGGAGAAAATCAAATTATTAAGAAAAGGTTAATCCCAGGTCGATACACGCTAACTATTAGGGACGATGTGGAATATCGTAAATTTTTGGGAACGAATATAAGATTTTCAATTTATTCCGGTCAGATAAAGTATTTAATAATTAATTCTGAAAAAAAGGCATTTGATTCGCGATATAGAATTGTTGTCAAAAAGGTAAAAAGAGATTAGGCAGGATCTAAGGATTTATAAATTATGAAATTTAAACCTATACCTCATGACGTCGAGAAAGATAAAAGCTACTTCTGGTGCAGTTGTGGAAAGAGTAAAAACCAGCCTTTTTGCGATGGCAGTCATGCGGGTAGTGAATTCACACCCTTAAAATATGTAGCGGAAAAAACAGAAACAAAACATTTCTGCACATGTAAAAAAACACAAAACAAACCATTCTGTGATGGAAACCATGATAAATTAGAGATGATCCTCGATGATGCAAAAATCGTGCAGTTCACACCTATACCTCACGACGTCGAGAAAGATAAAAGCTACTTTTGGTGTAGTTGTGGAAAGAGTAAAAACCAGCCTTTCTGTGATGGCAGTCATGTGGGTAGTGAATTCACACCCCTAAAATATGTAGCGGAAAAAACAGAAAAAAAATATTTCTGCACATGTAAAAAAACACAAAACAAACCATTCTGTGATGGAAGTCACAATAAACCAGAAAAAAGTTATAATGATGGAGATCTCTTTTCTGCACTAGTACAACCTGACAAGAAAAAAATTGAGGTAGGTGTAAATGAAACAATACTCACTGCATCAATAAGAAACAATATATCACACTTGAGTGCTTGCGGAGGCACCGGAAAATGCTCGACTTGCAGAGTTGAAATCACAGAAGGATTAGAAAATTGTTCTCCAAGATCAGATGCTGAGAGAAAGCTATCGGATAAGCTTTGCTTTCCAGAAAATATAAGACTTGCCTGCCAAACCACAATAAGTGGACCTGTTTCGTACAGAAGACTTCTCCTCGACAAGAGGGATTTGAGTAATTCAAATAAATTGTCCGATACGAAACTAGAGTCTGTTGGTACTATAAGAAATTTGACGGTGATGTT
Source organism: uncultured Alphaproteobacteria bacterium (assembly GCA_902524655.1). Taxonomy (GTDB): domain Bacteria; phylum Pseudomonadota; class Alphaproteobacteria; order Rhodobacterales; family Rhodobacteraceae; genus CACIJG01. Next base: position 2,902 of record CABZEG010000032.1, read on the forward strand.
TTGCGATATAAAGGGTTTTACCCCCTTTTCTGAGGCGCTTGCTGCTTATGATGTGATATTCATCTTAAATAGATACATCTCTATAATGCGCGAAATCATCATTAAAAATGGTGGAGAGATAAATAATTATATTGGTGATGCAATTCTGGCTATTTTTGGTCTTAAAGACTCAAGACAACAGACACTTAGAGCAGCAAATACAGCATTAGAAATGCTACAAGCAATGGACGAATTTAAGGATTATTTATCTCAAGCTTACGGTCGAGATTTTGATATACGGATAGGTGTTCATTATGGTGAAGCCATTCTAGGCTCTGTTGGTTTTGGAGAAGATAAAAAATTTACCATAATTGGAGACACTGTAAATATCGCCAGTAGAATTGAAGCTATAAATAAAGAGGCGGGAACGCGTTTTCTTATTTCCGATGTCGCTTATGAAAGAATTAAAGATGCTGTTGATGTAAGAAATTTTGTGCGATTAAAATTAAGGGGATCTAGTAACTTAATCACCCTGCATGAGGTTAGCGGTCTAAATAAAGAGAAGCTAATAGATCACTCTGATGTTAAAGTAAAAGAGATTGATGGCAATACTTGGATTAGGACTTTGCCAATTAGTGAGTTGGATGTCGGAGAAAAGAAAAAGTTTGAATATGATGGAAAAGAATTTCTTTTAATAAATCAGGAAGGTATCTTTGCTATTGAAAATATATGTCCCCATATGAATTTACCATTGGATATAGGTCAGATAACAGATCAGGGAACTATTTTATGTCCTTATCACAATAGTGAGTTTTGTTTTAGATCAGGTGAAGTGAGAAAATGGGTTGGATTACAACCTAAAGAAGTTGAAAAAGACTGTGAGCCACTTACAGTTATTTCCACTCAGGAAGCAGATAGTTATATCTGGATTCAGAAACCTTAAAGGCTGGGAACGATATAGGTAAACACATTGGTAGATTATGTTAAAAAGGATAGGATAGCATTTATCACATTTAATCGACCTAAAGCTAAGAATGCAATAGATCCTCCAACACACAAAAGACTATGGGAAATTTGGAAAGATTTTGAAAGTGATAATAGTGTTCACGTAGCCATACTTACGGGTAAAGGAGACGCCTTTTGTGCGGGAGCGGATTTAAAAAGCTACATGTCCCGATGGCCTAATGCGACCCCAGAAAAAGTTCGTACGAATATAGCTGATGGATTAGGAGGATTGACCAGAGGACTTCATCACTTGAAAAAGCCTACCATAGCGGCTGTCAACGGATGGGCTTTGGCAGGAGGATTTGAAACGGCACTGGCCTGTGATATTCGTATTGCATCTGAGTATGCTAAGTTTGGGTCTTTCGAGGCTAGGAGAGGATTTCATCATGGTGATGGGGGGATACCAAGGCTAATTAATTCTGCCGGGCTCAGTGTCGCTATGCAGATGCTACTGACCGCTGAACCTATTGACGCGAATAAGGCTTTTCAATGGAATTTGGTCAGTGAAGTAGTGCCTCATGAGTCATTGATGGAAAGAGCAGAATTGATTGCACGTCAAATATTGCGCAATGATCAAGTTGCAGTACGTTCCGCTAAAGAGACCATTCTGGATATGATCGGAAGAAACTTAGATGATCAGCTTCGCGTTGAGGCAATTAATGGATACAGTGTTGCCACGAGAAAAGAAGTGCTATCTAGATTGCAAGAGTTTTACGAAAAATCAGATAAAGGAAGACACGGTAAGAATTCTACTCAACTCTAATCAGTGGCGTTTGTGCGGCGAAATAATGTCTTCGTGTCTCGATAAAATAGTTTTTTTTGTAAACTTATTGAATACAGTTTCCATATTAAGCATACTAATACCTGGTTCTTTATTAGGGAGGAAAAAATGAAATTTTTAAGAGATACCTTTATAATGTCCATAGTTTTTGTCTTATCTCCATTTATTGCAGTCGCAGATAAATCGGATGATACGCTTGTGATAGCGTTTACAAGAGAAATAACCAACTTGGACTATAATTATGGTACAAAAACTGAGTACATAATTCTAGGTGATATGATTGACGATTCGTTGTTTTATGTCGAACCAGAAAACTTGTCTTATGCTCCAAGTTTGGCATCAGATTTCAATATCGTTAACGAAACTACGATCGACGTAAATTTAAAACAAGGAGTGAAGTTTCACGACGGCTCAGAAATGACAGCTGATGATGTAGTCTACACTTTTAACTTTATAAACAAAAACGATAAGAACAGACGTCATTCAAAAGTTTCAGGATGGTTGGATAGTATAGAACGGACTGGAAAATATTCTGTGAGGTTCAACTTAAAAACTCCCTATGCTAACTTTTTCAATGATTGCTATCGAATAAAGATAAGAAAAAAAGGGATTATGGGTACTGAGGGTAACTGGATGGATGATGCACAAGCTACATCGAATACGGGCCTTGGACCGTATAAGGTAATATCTTTTGAGCCAGGAGTAGAAGTTGTGCTTGAAAGAAATGAAGAGTATTTTAATGGACCGAAGGGTAAACCAGCTATCAAAAATCTAATCATACGATCCATACCTGATATGGGTACCCAGCAGGCAGAGCTGATGAGTGGTGGTATTCATTGGATGTACAATGTTAAAAAAGATATTGGTGAAGCAATGGCTAAGACAGGTAAAGCAGATTATCAGCTTGGACCTAGTTTAAGAGTGGGGTTTCTCGTCTTGGATGCTGGGGGATATTCTGGAGAGGGTAATCCAATTACAAAGCTAGAAGTAAGAAGAGCGATGAACCATGCAATAAACAGAAATAGCATTGCGACGAATCTTATCGGAGGCCCCGCTAAAGCTATTCATACCGCGTGTAACCCAGTGGTATTTGGGTGTTTCCAAGATGTTATGAAATATGAATATAATCCTGAGAAGGCCAAAGAATTACTGGCGCAAGCTGGTTATCCAAATGGTTTTGAATTAGAACTTTATTCATATAGAGACAAAGAAGCGGCCTTAGCTATGGTAGACGATCTTGCGAAAGTTGGAATAAACGTGTCTTTGAAACATGGGAAACTAGCTGTTCTGAATAAAGCCCGTAAAGCAAGACAGATAAGAGCTTACTTTGGAACGTGGGGATCTTCCGCTTCTCCAGATACTGCAACAATTTCCAACATCCATTGGAGAAATCCAGAGAAGGGTGACAGAAACCTTAGTGGAGATCCGAAAGTTAATGAGCTCATGCTTGGAGGCGAGCAAACTTTAGACAAAGAGGAAAGAAAAAGACTTTATGCTGAAGGTTTAAAATTGATTGCTGAACAAGCATATTGGGTTCCACTTTGGTCGTATTCCGAAGGGGTTTTATCGAGCAAAGACATTAACTTTGTTCAAGATCCTGATGGATATCCAAGAATTTGGAAAACCACTTGGAAATAAAAACTTTTTGGCTTGGCGATAAATTATGACTTTCTTCAAAGTGAACAACTGAAATGTTAAAATTTGTCGCCGGGCGGTTTTTGGTATCTTTAGCTGTCGCGTTTACAATCTCTTTTGTAACATTTTTTTTTCTAAATATTTTTACTGATCCTGCTCAAGCGGTTGCAGGAGAAGAAGCATTGTTTGAAGAAATTGAGCAGATAAGAACACAGTATGGCTTTGATCGACCGATCCTCACTAGATATTTTGAATGGTTGGGGGGAATTTTTACAGGAGATTTTGGAGTAAGCTATTACTGGAACAAACCTGTCGGTACACTTTTATTAGAAAGAGCTCCACAGACTATAAAGCTTGCTTTGATGTCTGTAAGTGTGACCATTATGGTCGCTATCCCCTTAGGAATATTAGCGGCATTAAATCCAAATTCAATAATAGATCGTTTTGCGTTAAGCGTAGCTGTTTCTGCTCAAGCTATCCCTAATTTTTGGTTAGGGCTTATTCTTATTATTATTTTTTCCGTAACCTTTCCAATATTCCCAGTTTCAGGAGATAAAACATACTACCATTTTATTTTACCATCACTTGTTCTTGGTACTAGTTCCGTTCCTCCTGTAATGCGATTAATGCGGACGGGTTTACTTGATGTAATTAACTCTGATTATATTAGAACAGCCCGTTCGATTGGATTTTCAGGTTGGAGGTTGGTCACTAAGCATGCTTTAAGAAATGCTGTTTTACCAATAATAAGTGTAATTGCTGTGCAACTTGGACACAAATTTGGAGGTTCATTAATAACTGAGTCTGTTTTCGCAATAAATGGACTGGGACGATTAGCATTACTATCTATTTTGGGAGCGGATATCCCAACTGTTCAAATATTAATTTTTGTTTTTGCCATTACTTTTATAGTTTTTAACCTTTTGTCTGACATTTTAAATGCATACTTAGATCCTAGGTTACGCTTATGATTTTGAAATATATATTTAGACATACAAATCCTGATTTTCTAAATAGAGATTTAGAAAAGCTGACGCCTAAAGATATAATGATCAGAAAAGCCATTTATCATTCGGGTTTTAAATTTGGCTTACTTCTTCTATCTGCAATAACGTTTATAGGAGTTTTTGTTCCTTTTTTTGTCGATATGTCTCCATATGATCAAGATATTTCTAAGCGCCTACTACCACCAGTTTGGTCAGAGGGCGGTTCTTGGGAGTATATTTTTGGAACTGATGGAAATGGAAGAGACTATTTAGCGCGGATACTTTATGGAACAAGGGTCTCTTTAACAATCGGTATTGGTGCAGCGACCGTTGGAATGTTGATTGGTGTTACATTGGGAGTAATAGCAGGATACTTTGGTGGTATTGTTGATCAAGTTGTAAGCTATATTCTTACTTGTCAACTTGCGTTGCCAGGAATTTTATTTTTGCTAACAATAATCTCTATTGTTGGGTCCTCACTTACAGTGGTTATTTTAGTTATAGGTGTCTTACATTGGACTCTTTTCTTAGTTGTTACTAGAGCTGCGACTCAAAGAATAAGAAACCTCGATTACATAACAGCAGCAGACGCTATTGGAGCAAGTAAAACGAATATAATATTTACCGATATATTACCAAATGTCTTAAATCAAATTATTGTAATCTTTACACTTGAGGTTGGCGTTGCAATTTTAGCAGAAGCAACCATTTCTTTTTTAGGTTTAGGAATTCAACCGCCTACCCCATCATGGGGTGTATTAATAGCCGAGGGTAAAGAGGCAATATTTTTTCAACCTTGGCTTATTATTCTTCCAGGTATAGCTCTTTTCCTTCTAGTTATTTCAATCAATATGTTGGGAGATGGCCTGAGAGATATTACTGATCCTAATACTAGTATTGAATAAATAATGGAAACGCCACTTCTTGAAATAAAAAATCTAAATATTTCATTTAATATCAGTAAAAATATTGTGAATACAGTGGATAATTTTAGTTTGACTCTCAAAGAGAAAGAGACAATTGGTATTGTCGGAGAATCTGGAAGTGGTAAAACAATCTCTATGTTAGGTCTTACAAGACTCCTACCTAAACAAGCTTTCGTCGACAAAGGATCGCTTCAGTTCAAGGGAAGAGATATTTCGAATATATCAAATAAAGAATTTTACCAAAAAATTAGTGGCAAAAAAATTTCAATGATCTTTCAGGAGCCTATGACGGCCTTAAATCCAGTGTATACTATCGGAAGACAGTTGATGGCAACTTATTTATTCCATAATGATGTGTCAAGAAATAGTGCTTACAATAGGGCGATTGAATTTTTAGATAAAGTTCAACTAACAAATGTAAAAGAGCGAATGGCTCAATATCCTCATCAACTTTCGGGTGGCCAGAGACAAAGGGTTATGATTGCGATGGCATTAATAAATAGCCCTGAATTACTAATTGCTGATGAACCGACCACTGCCTTAGATGTTACTGTCCAAAAAGAGATTGTTGGATTAATTCAGAAATTAATTGAAAACCTTGGAATGGCCATGATCTTCATTTCCCATGATCTAGGTTTAGTATCAAAAACCTGTGAAAATATTATTGTGATGGAAAAGGGGTTAATATTAGAAAGTGGTAAAGCAGATGATGTCTTAACTCGACCTAAGGAAAATTACACAAAAAACCTATTAAAATGTTTATGGAGTTTAGATGTTGATCATAAAAAAATTCATAAGGCTAGGACTCTACTGCTTGACGTCAAGAATATTTCTAAATCTTATCAACTCCCAGGAAGTATTCTAAAACCTAAAAAAATTATAAATGCCGTCAGAAATGTTTCTTTTGAAATTTTTAAAGGGGAAACATTGGCGATAGTGGGTGAATCAGGTTCAGGCAAGTCTACGGTTGCAAAGATTATCAATGGCCTTACCAAAATGGACTCAGGAGAAGTTTTGCTAGAAGGTAAAAAAATCGATAGTTATTCTCCATTAGAAAGAGCATTGCGTATTCAGCCTGTTTTTCAAGACCCCTATTCGACGCTAAACCCTAACCATACAATTGGGTTTATTGTTAGAAGACCCCTTTTGCTAAATAGGTCTCTGTCTTACGATGAAATAGAAATGAAAGTGGCAAAAACATTAGACTTGGTTGGGTTATCTAAAAATTTTATTAATAGATTTCCAAGCCAACTATCAGGAGGCCAGAGGCAGAGGGTCGCAATTGCCCGAGCGATAATTCTGGAACCTAAAATACTTATTTGTGATGAGCCGACTTCATCTTTGGACGTAACAATTCAATCTCAAATTTTGGATCTCCTCAATGAACTTAAAGAACGGTTACAAATAACTATTGTTCTTATAAGCCATAATATTTCCGTCGTGAAGTTCCTGTCTGATAGGGTCTTGGTAATGAATAATGGAGAAATTCTGGAGAGTGGCAATACACTTAACATTATAAATAAGCCAAAAAATAATTATACGAAGAAACTAATGTCAGCTATTTTTACTGTTAAGAAAAAAGTGTGAACCATTAGATAGAAGAAGTTGTTTAAATTATGATGTCAAAAAACGATTTATATGTTTATAAGCCTAAAATAAAATCTCTTAAAAAATCAGATCCAACTCATTTTCTTTTTATTGGAAATAGTTATTTATACTACGGTGATGGCGTTCATAATCACGTTAAAAGAATGGCAAGATTAGATAAGGGTTTTAACTCAAAAAAAAAATGCTTTTATGTCAATTACAATAAGCAATGGCGGGCTTCATGAGCACTCTTTAGAAAGTTATTTGACTCCAGGAAAGCTTCATATAAATGAGCCTTTTAATGTTGTTATACTTCAAGAAGGAAGTGCTCTTGGATGGGATGGGAATAGAGAAAGTTTGTTTAAAAATACTATATCTAACTATGTAAGAAAAATTCGCGAAGCAGGTGGAGAACCAGTTCTTTATATGACTCCTGCATATGTCAAACCGCATGAGTTAGCAAACGAAGACATGACAGATAGATTAAATAGAATTTATACTGAAACCGCTAATGAACATGATCTTTTAGTAATCCCCGTAGGACTTGCTTTTGCTGAGGCATATAAAAAGAAAAACGATATTAAGCTTCACAAAGATTTTGATGGAACACATCCCAGCCTACTAGGATCCATCCTAGCGTCATGTACGGTGTATGCATCGATTTTTGGAAATCCAATTGGAAATCAATACAATTATTTTGGAAAAATTTGTAAGGAGGATTTAGATTTTATACAGACGATTGCTTTTGAAACCGTGAAAAAATACGTATCCTCATAAAGCTAAATAGCATCTTACATTTGAAAATCTAATTACTAATTTTTATAAATAACTTTGCTTTTCTTCAATAGTGTTTGGAGACCCATAGCTCTCAAAGTCAATTCCAAAAGGGAGAGTGAATGATAATTGTATAAATTGAAATGCGATTTAGCTAACAGTCCCTATTGGACTCTTCTCTTTCAGCCTTTGTCATCTTGCAAAGAGTTTATTAGATAATCTCGCTATAAACAAATTCTTACATTACTTATTTTCTGACCGAGCCGCCTGGTTCAAACCCGAGAATTGTCGGGCTCCCCAACTCTTTTATTAGCTCGGAAAAACGTATGCCCTTGTTGGAAGGAGGTGTTTCTCTAATTTTCTTTACTTCAGGTATTTGGGTCCAGTCTCTGTCAGGGTCATGAATAGAATTCACAACTGTAATACCATCTGGTAAACTTGGCTCCTTATCTTTTGGATAATCGACCATATTTATCGCTATCGCCGGATCCATTGAGGTATCAATGTCTGTCACGCAGTGACCCCCAATAAACATAAATCTCTGGTCATTATAGGCAGGAAAATCAACTCCCAATAGTGAAAAGCACGTAACACAGTAAACCCTTATCGATTGCCCACCCTCTCGAAGTAAAAAGGGTTTCATATTTTCTTTTCCTTTAACTCTTAAAATATCAGATGGAACGTAAATAGTGTGTTGCAAGTCTTCACCTTTTTGGCCTCCTTTAAATTCGGCCCATTTTACCGCTTGGCGACAATCTTGGCAGCCACAAAGGAAAGAACCGAGAGCCTTGTTTGCGACAACAATTATCTCGCATTTACCACAATAACATTTAATCTTGCCTATTAGAGTTCTCCAAAAGATCAACTGTTATGTAAGTATGAAGCGATTTATGAATAGATCAATAGTTTTAAATTTTTTTGAGGATAGAGCAGAACACCCTTCCCAAATTCTTGCATTAAACTTTTATTTATATAAAACCGTCCAAAGTGGTTAAGTTTATTTTATAACTATGTTGTGCATATTTTATGCATTAGAGTCGATTGTAATCTCATCTTAATATAAGTGTGTTATTGTATCGAAAAACTGAGGTAACGATATGCAACAAAAAATTATCAATGTAGAACAATCCGAATACTGGAACGAAAAATCTGGGCCCAAGTGGGTCAAAAATGAGAATGCATTAAATGAGCGATTATCAATACTAACGGACGAACTTTTTTCGAGAGCAAAGATAAAGGCATCTGATAAAGTTTTAGATATAGGTTGCGGAGGCGGAGATACAACTTTTCGTGTGTCAAAATTATTGGCCGATGGCGGACATGTCGTTGGAGCAGATATTTCGCACACTTTACTTAATCATGCAAAAGGGAAATTTTCATATATTGATAAAATTAATTTTGTGCATTGTGATGCACAAAATTATTCTTTTGATGAAAATTACTTTGATAAAGTTATATCTCGATTTGGTGTAATGTTTTTCGGAAACCCCTCAGAAGCCTTCAAAAATATTCATGGTTCTTTGAAGACAAATGGTTCTCTAAATTTTGTGTGTTGGACAAATATGATGGAGAATGAGTTTATAATTGAAGGTATGGATATTATCACTAAATATACTCAAAAAGTCCTTCCAGAGGTAACAAAAGACCCAGGACCCTTTGCATTCAGCGACCCTGAATATGTAAATGAAATCTTAGAATCAGCTGGATTTAAAAATATCAATATACATAAGGTTTATACATCTATCTCAACTAAAGATAGCGCTGAGCAAGATGCTGAACTTCTCATGGGGATTGGTCCAAGAGCAAGAATTTTATCAGAGGAAAATTTATCAAGCGCAAAAATCTCAATGATAAAAAATGAAATAATTCAACTATGTGAACAACGACAAAATGGCAACGAAATTACCTATAAGGCGTGCCTCAATTACGTATCAGCGAATAAATAATTTAGTCGAAATATGATATCATTTTTTAATTTACAATCAAAAATATACTAGTCTATTTTTTCTTTCTTGCGTGATCTGAAACAAATAGTTCAGCCCCATCAGTCTCCGCGATGCCAAAAAGCCGAAGCATATTGTTTTCTTGCATTTCTTTAAGCCAAGAATAAAGCAAATTTGATCCCAAGCCATTATTCTTGAAAATCGTTACCACTAGCCCTTGCTCAAGACTAGAGGTGATTAAATCTGCGTTTGATTTTACTTTTAAAACAGCTTCAGCCAGAAGGTCTATAAGTTCCAATCCTGTAGGAGAAGCTTTAGAAGACTGGGCTATATATCCTGATTTAGCTGTAGGGTGATCAACCCCACGAAGGAGAGGAATTTCAGCATCATAAATATTTGCTAATAGTCCAGGAAATGCCACGATAGTATTTATTTCACAATCAAGCATCATATCTCTAACACTCTTTTCGTCTGTTGGAAGGCTAGAATGATGAAGATATGATTTTATAAAATCTCGTCTATATTTAAAATCTGTAAACCTCGACCCTAGCCACATCATGTATGGCAATCCAAAATCCATTACTGCCGCTCCGACTTGAACCAGATCATAGTCTATTACCGTAAGCTCTTTGGAGTCAGGATTATATAATATGTTATCTGGCTTAAAATCATTGTGAACGACGACCTGCCGTCTTGCGGCTTCCGAAACAGGGGAAAAGGCATCACACTGTATCACTTTTTCATAAACTCCAGTTTTTACACCGAGTTCAAAAATTCTTTTTGCAATGCTCGGATCTGGGTTGCCTACTCCAAGTACCGGCATTTTCGTATCAATCCCGGACCATGGCAGACACCAAAATGGGGCGTGAGGTGGAACCGAATGTAAAGCCGAAGACAAAAATTTATCTCCATTCAAAAATTCAGCTCTCAATTGATCATACCAGTTAGTTGGTGCTGAGTGCAATTTTGCTAAAACTTCAGCTATTTTATCAGGTGGCGCTAACTCTTCATTAAAATGAAAGAAATCCTGCATTACAGAAATTCCAGCTGAGCGCTCAATATGGAAGTCAGTTCCTTTTAATATAATTGGAGGAGCAAGTTTTTGATGTCGAAGAACTTCGGTAGCGAGCGACACTCTCTTTTGCGTTATTGGTTGTGAACTCATAATGCTTTTAGAACTACTAACTTTGACTATGCACTTTGGAACCTCGTGGAGGGAACAGACATACGTTTTAGCGCCGCTATTTCCAGAAACATCTTTAACATCTATGTTTTTTTTTGCCGAAGCATTTGGCCCAATTGCCTTTAATGCTAACTCTGCAATTTTATCCAATGATGCATTTTCAAGTTTTAATTTTAGAAGTTGTACCATTTTAGTTAGCCTATCAAATTATTATAAATTTCTGATGCCTTATAATGAAATGATTTTCTTATAGATCAATATCTTCAAGATCTTTCTACCTAGTCTCCTCAACATATACTGCTCACGAAGCTAGGTTTCCGTATTTAGCTTTTTACCAATCTGTCTTCAACTACTTTGGCTAATACTGACGCCCCAATTGGAAGTATGCTCGTATCGAGAGTAAAGTGAGGACTATGAAGAGGAGCTTTCCCAGAATGGCTAATGAAGCAATATGCACCCTTAACATACCGTAACATATCGGCAAAATCTTCTGAGCCAGTAGCTGGCAGCCGGTTTCTCTCAATGTTTTGTTGTCCAACAATTTTTTCAGCAGCATCCATATAAAAATCGGATATTTCATTATCGTTAACTAAAACATCAAAAAGCTTTTTGATGTTGAGCTGGATTTTCACTCCATTACTTAATTCTGAACCCTTACATATATTTTTAAAACGCTCCTCCACCATTGTATACACTTCATCTGAGAAATATCTAATAGTCCCAGCAATAGCACAGTTATTGGGTATCACGTTAAATGCAGATCCTGCATGAATTTTTGTTACTGATAGCACTAATGTTTCTAAAGGAGGAACATTTCGACTTAAAATGCTTTGAAGTTGGGTAATAAGTTCATGCGCGACAATGATTGGGTCTTTTGATTGATGAGGCATTGCTGCGTGACTACCTATCCCATCGATATTGATATCAAATATGGCTGCGCCCGCCATAGCTTTACCTTTACAAATACCTATCTCTCCGTTTTTTCCAATAGGGTCGTTATGTATGCCATATATCTCATCGCATGGAAATTTTTTGAATAATCCATCATCGAGCATTTTTGTTGCACCACCCTGACCTTCTTCTGCTGGTTGGAATATTAAAATTGCTGTCCCACTAAAATTTCTGGTCTTAGCTAAATACTTAGCTGCTCCAAGAAGCATGGTTGTATGTGCATCATGACCGCATGCGTGCATTTTTCCATCAAATTTTGATGCATAGGAAAGTCCAGTATCTTCTTGAATTGGAAGAGCATCCATATCAGCCCTTAGGCCAATTCTCCTATTTCCTCCACCATCATTACCTCTAATGATACCTACTACTCCAGTTTTTCCGATCTCCGTATGTATTTCGTCTACTCCATATTCCTTTAATTTCTCTTGCACAATTTTTGATGTTCGCTCTTCTTCGAAACCAAGCTCTGGATGAGAATGCAGATCTTTGTATATCTCTTCTAGGTTCTTGGAATTTATGCTAATTTCAGGCAAAATATTCATTTCTTTAATCCTTTCTGATAAAAAATTCAATGTTTCAAAACAATTATGGGACCATCCGATTTGGATCCTATCCGACAACACGAATTAATTTTTTATGTTGACTATTCAAGTATAATTTAATCCGGCAGTTTTAATATTTTGTAACAAAAAGGTCTAGGAAGAAACTTATTTGCATAAAATAAACCATGTCCAATTCTCTTTTTTGAAATATGAAATTAAGTAGATAAAAAACTTATATCTTTTTATTCAATTTCTAATAATAGTCTCCACTTTTCTTTTAATTCTTTTGGAGGTGGAATGACCTTTCTGCTAGTATGGTCCATGAAAGCTCCGGTACTAGAGATTGAAGCGCAAAGTTCCTGGTTTTCATTAAGAATATCAGATTGGCTAGACCATTTTTTGCAATCCTCTGATATGGAAATAATTCTAGGATTTACAATAATCATTGAGTTTTCTCGAACTTCTTTTTTAAAGGATACAGTTGTCTGGAAGGTAATGGGACCAATCTTCAACGCTTCGTAAAGTTCGGGAGTGCAACCTTTATCTTCACAAAGGTTTCTTAATCCATCGACTCCGTAATAGTAATAACCAAATTCTGCCAAGTGACCATTAAAATCAATAAACGATTTATCTATTTTATATTTATATTCTCTCGCCACAGTTCTTAAATAAAGATTTGATAATATTATATACTTTTGGATTAAGTAGATAAAGTGTTACTATTCAACTACATTCGGTCTCGGCGGTTTTGAATTTAAAATATTTGCAACCGAATAATAAATTTTGTTGAATTCTTTTATTTAATTAGACTGGTTCAAAGGTTAAGTTTATACAGCTGATCTGTAGCAAGTTACTAAAGAAAAAAATGTGAGACCACTATCCCTTGCATTAAAAAGGTCGAGAGTTTTGACTACCCCACCTTTATCTCTGGGAAATTTTATATCTTTTTTGGTCTGAATTCAAACCGATTGGGGGATGGATTTGGATGATAGATTATCTCCTATAAACCTGAGCAACCGATTAATATAGTGTAATTGAGATGGTGTAGCGGACAAGCTCTCTACCACACTCCTCTGTAAGCCTTTGTTATCTTGATTATATTTTACCAGATAATCTCTTCACCCACAAATCTTTACACAAACTGCTTATCGATGTGTGTTTCAATTGGTGCAAAGTGGCTTGACCAACTTCCATTGATCAAGCCATAAATGACTATGGAAGCAAAACTGTATCAATGATGTGTATCACTCCATTGTCTGCATTGACATCTGGTACTACGACAGTGGCATCATTTATCATTACTTTTCCGCCCATTAACTTTATCGATAGAGACTTACCGTTTACTGTTGGCGCCTCCATATCGCCTTTTATATCAGACGACATAACCTTACCCGCTACAACATGATAAGTTAAAATTGCGGTAAGCTTTTCCTTGTTTTCTGGTTTTAATAAATCAGTCAGTGTTGCTGGGTCTATCTTTGCAAATGCCTCATCTGTTGGTGCAAACACTGTAAATGGACCTTTGCCTTTCAATGTCTCTACAAGACCAGCAGCCTCTACTGCGGTTACCAAAGTTTTGAACTTTCCACCTTTTACAGCTGTTTCAACTAAATCAGGCAAATGCCCTCCTGCGTGTCCAATGCTGGTGAGGCCAGTAAATAATGACGCTACATAAAATAAAACTATACTAAACTTTTTCATTCGATTTCCTTTCAATTATCGAAGACAAGAAATATTGTTAGTCTTAAAGGTTTCAATTGAAAAAAAAGCAGATTAGATATCTAAATAATGCGGTAAATCTGCGTCAAATTGTAACTTGAAAAAAAATTTTTATCCTCCCGACCTAACCTGTCCAAATTATTCTAGAATTACTACTCTATGACTCTAGCACAACGCACATCTCTCTTTATATTGGTAATCACTGCTATTGAAATATTGTTACTGGTCTTGGGACCTGGCTATAGGCAAAGCGCTGTCTTTTATTTCTCATTCGCTCCATTAGATTTGACACGTCCATACAAAGAGGTATTTTTTTTCCAAAAATATCTCATGTTTATTTCTTATGGATTTATTCATTCGAATGTAATCCACTTATTAATAAATGTTATAGCTCTTTTTTTTCTAAGAAAAATTCTGAGAAAGTTAGGAAAAGACAACCTAACATTTTTGATATTTTTTCTATCCATTCTTGGTGGGGCAACTTTTTACTATTTCCTCGAACCAACTAGTCCAGTGCCGTTGATAGGAGCTAACTGTGCATCTTTTGGTTTATTAGCATTTGTTCTGAGTGAAGAATTGATAAAAAGATTAAGGAGGAACCGTTCAGTTAATCAGATGGTGTATATTCTATTTATTTTTATCTTTGCACATATTCTATATTTTTATGCGTTCTCTGCAATACTGCCTGTATCTATAATATGGCAGGGACACTTGGGTGCTTTTTTAGTTGGAACAGTTATAGCCCTTGTATACCAAAAAAAATAATAGAAATGATTTCTGCTTTATCAAATCAGCATATTGAGAGCCTTATTTACTTTATAAAGATTTAAGTGTTTACAAATAGCTTAACGGTTGTGGAGTGGCCTCTGCCACACTTCTCTGTAAGCCATTGTTATTCCAATAGAAATTTACCAGACAATCTCTCTACCCACAAATAGTCATACAAATTCTTTAAGGAGCTAGCACTCTAAAAATTCTACGTGACTGCGGTGATGGCGGCTGGTCCTATTTTCAAAAGCGGATCTAACTTTTATTCAAAAGAACCTCTGGGGTAATTTTTTGGATAGGTACGTGACATCCATTCCACAACTTCAGGATGCTCATCTACGAAACTGCAAATGCCTTTAATTTTTTGAAATTCATTTAGAACGTTTTTTGGGATGCCATCAATCGTCCCTGAAACCAACCATCCCATATTTCTCCAAAGAGCTAAATCAGCAATACTCATATTAGAGCCAACTGACCAAGAGCCAGAATCTGATAAATTATCTTCTAACATTTTTAGTTTCGTTTTCAGTTCTCGTGCAACTAGTTCTTCTCTATTTAGTAATTTCTGTTTCTCTGAAACATCTTTTCCAGAAAATAATATCAAGCTATATATATCTGTTTGAAAATCAATAAATTGATCGATTTTAGCGGCTAGTAAATCATCATTTTTGGGATATAAGTCAGCTAATTTTCCACAGAATCTTGCTATGCCTCCTGTCTGGGCGACAGAAACACCATTTACTACCAATACAGGAAGTTGTCCAAATGGTATCAAGGTGCCATCATCCAAACACCCATTTGATTTTACTCTTTGAAACTCCTCTGAATCAATTCTTCTATCGTAAAACTCAATCCCACCCATAAAAAGAGCAATCCTGGAAACCTCCGCTCTCCAAAAAGGAAAATCAAAATAAATTAATGTTATATCCATTTTTTTACTCTCATAATTAGTTCAAAATAAAAACTTACAGAACTTTACCTTAAATGCGATAAGTGACAAACTAAAAAAAATGGAGTGAAGAATGGATAAAGACAACAGAGCAAAGGTCCTTGAATGTTACCATCGATATCTAAATGCAGTAATTGAAGCTGACATAGATGCAATAAACGAGTGCATTGAATATCCATTGGCTTACATTGGGGGAGATTCAGTTAAGTTGCTTGATAAGTTCCCAATTGATCCGCGAGACTGGAAAGAGAAAACTGGCTGGGCAACAAGTAATGCGTTTGAAATCGACGTGGTAGCCGTAACAGAAAAAAAGGCACATGTATTAATGCGAAACTGCAGACGACTACGGGATGATGGCTCCCTTATTGAAGAGGCAAGTGCATTTTATGCATTTAAGATCACAGACGGAGGATGGAAAATGTACGCATTCTCAGACATCACATTTCCAGCTTAATTGTCTACTCTACAGGTAGTTTGCGGGCTATATAGACCCGTATTTACACCTAAATTCTAATGCTAAAATCTCTTGAGTCTATATACTGATAAAGATTGTCTGAAGATTTTTTCTCAATATCCTCTTCACCTTTTATCAAGCTTAAAAACCTCCCTTTTTTTTCGTTCAGCGGATTGACCCTCTACCACATTCCTCTGTAAGCCTGTGTTATCTTGATACTATTTTATAGGATAGTTTTTATTGAATTAATTACATTTTGCAGCACTGTCGCTTTAAGCAAATCGCTCTGACCTAATGTATCCAACAGATGTTGAGGCAAAATGCTTAAGGGGGATTTCTCTTGAGTTGATTGCCTCAATGACTTCATTGGAAACATTGCCATAAATCTCAATGGCGAAATGCGTTGCCAGCTCCGCATGCTTTTCTACGTACTCTAAAACAGGTGGATTATCTGCATGAAAAAGAAAGTCGTCACTTTTCCGATAAACTTCTGTCCAAACAAATTTATGCGGATCATCGGGATCACGATCAAAGGTATTAAGCAACATACCCTCCTCCGTATTTTCTACCGCTCTGTCCACCTCTTCAGCAATTTCCAAATACGCGTCAACCATTCCTCCTTTAACGGTAATTCTAGCTAACAAAACAAAAGGATTTTCACTGTCGCTCATTATCATTTTTTCCTAATCCTAAAATAGTAATTATAATAAGAGTCAATGGATAGATTAATAGAAATATTCCGTCGAGTTGCGTTTGTAACGATATGGATAATTGGGGGAGGGTTTGCGGTGATGTTCGTGCTTCTTAGCTTTCATGCTGACATTTTTCTTCCTCAAGTGATGATTAACTTAATGGCTGTAGGCTTTCTCGTTTTCAGTTATTTTTGTCACAAGCTTTTGAATTGGATTTTGACAAAAAGGGAAGAGACATAATTCTGAAATGAAGAAACATTTTTGACATTTCTTTTTTCTCACGAGCATTAATGTTAACTATATAGCTTTTTGTCTGGCTCATCCGAAGTTGCATAAACACTCATCTCTTGTGCCATAGTAAGAAAAAGTTTATCAGCCCCTATGGCTTCAAGCTTTTCGTGTATTTGATTTTCACTCTCAGCGATCCAATGACAAAACCAAAAATCCTGATCCCCTAGCCAGTGCTGGATACACTTTACTTTTTCTCCCTCAACTGATGCAAACCACTCTTTAGAGGTAATATCTTTATTATCTTCAAAATACGCTTTTTTAGTTTCCTCTGAATGAAATGTGTGAGTGCATATAAAATGCTTCATCCCTTATCTTTCCGTTATTTTGCTGAATTTTATGATTTCACATTACTATAGAAGCGATCAAGTTAAATCTTTGTAGTCAGGCCCTCTACCACATTCCTCTGTAAGCCTTTGGTAGCTTAAAAATTAAAAGTTAATAAATAGTTTGTATTACTACATGCTTAGCGTATCACTTGAATTAATGAAAAATTGTGAGGCTAAAATCAGGTCCTTTGCTCCAAATTTTCCAGTAGGCTTGATATGCGCTCTATCGTTCCATTTTCAGTATAAGATTCTACCAAGCATTCTGGTTTGTTAGTCCACGATGGTCTTGACCCAGCCCAGATTTCTACTTTAGGCTTAAATTCAATTTGGTCTCTCAGTAACCCAGCAGGCACATAGATCATACCCTCCAGAACATCTGGCTGTGTGAAGATCTTGGTGCTACACATCCCACAAAAATTTACATGGAGACTTAGTTCACTTCCTCCAGTATAGGTATATGTAGAAAGATCACCCTCTATGGATAACTCATCTCTAGATATTGCGTAACCCTCAAATGATCCATTAAACATAACCTGACAGTCAGTACAGTGACACATGAAGTGCATCATGGGATCGTGTTCAAAATTAAATTTTACATTCCCACAAGCACATTTTCCAGAGTAGGCCATTTGTTTCTCCTTTTACGTTTTTCCAGCCTAGTAGAATAATACCTCATTCTTTAAATAACACAAAAAAAAGTTGTGTAAAGAGTATGATAGATTGACCCTCTGCCACACTCCTCTGTAAGCCTTTGTAACTTTAATAATATTTTATTCTTAGTTCCGTATGCCCACAAGGGGAAATGGAACATGGTGACACAAATTGGAATGGTACATGGCGGACAGGATGTCCCCATTTCACACGTTCAATAAAGTTCAAAAAAGCGTAATTAATATATAAGATTCAATAGCTTATGTGCTATAATAGGTTCAATTAAATCCACTAATATTAACTAATATCCATGCTTAATTGGGGGATGGATTGGGGGATGGGAATGAAGAAATTAACAGCACGATTTGTAGATAGTATTAAAGAGCCTGGGAAGTACTATGATGCCAACAACCTTTTCTTAAGAGTTTATAAGGCAGGGTCAAAGAATTGGGTTCAAAGATTTACCGTTGATGGGAAAAGAAGAGAGATAGGTTTGGGCAACGCCAACTTAATTCCATTATCAGAAGCAAGAGAATTGGCTTTCGATAATTTGAGAATGGTTAAGAAAGGGATTGACCCTGTAGCGATTACAGAGAAGAAGAAGTCTATTCCAACTTTTGAAGAAGCTGCTCTTAGAGTACACGAAATAAACAGACCTTCATGGACTAATGAAAAGCATGCCGCTCAGTTTATTTCTACGCTCAAAACATATGCTTTCCCTCATATTGGGGAGCTTAAAGTAGATAGGATAGAGACTAGTCATATACTCTCCATTCTGAGTCCTATATGGGTGTCTAAAGCGGATACAGCTAAAAAGGTAAGGCAAAGGTTGTCAACTGTTCTGAAGTACTGTAGGGCTCAGAAATGGTGTGCTGATGACCCAGCTGACAGAGATATAATTGAAGCCTTACCTAAGCAGGCACGCAGGTCTAATCATATGAAGAGCATGGATTACAGAGAGGTTGGGTCTTTCTTAAAAGAAATAAGAAACTCTTCCGCTGGGATGACCACAAAGTTGGCTCTAGAATTTCTTATTCTTAATTCTTCTCGGTCTGGAGAAGTCAGATATGCAAAGTGGAATGAGATAGATAAGAAGACTTGGACTATACCAGCCGAGAGAATGAAGGCAAAGATTGCTCACAGAGTTCCGCTTACAGAACGGTGTTTAGAGATACTAGAGGAGGCGAAGAGGATTAGTTCAGGGTCTGACTATATTTTCTATGGCTATAAAAAAGATAAACCTCTATCAGAAAATACATTCAATAAGTTAATTAAGGAACTAGGCTTTGACATTCATACGCATGGTTTTAGGACATCATTCAAAACATGGACACAAGAACAAACAAATTATCCTCGTGAGGTTGCCGAGAAACAATTAGCTCATTCTCTTAGTAACAAAGCAGAAGCCGCATATGCGCGCTCTGAACTTATTGAAAAAAGGCAAGCAATGTTAGAAGCGTGGAATAGCTACTTAGAGGAATCTAAAGCAAAAGTATTATCGATAAGAGTTTAGAATGGTGACGAAGTTTGAGAAAGCTGTTGAATTTGCAACCAATCATATTGACGGGTATTTGGATAGCGGAGTATTTCTGTTTATGGAAAGTGCAACCCGGTCTTCAGCACTCGGACTTCATGACAAAGATTTTAATTGGGAAAAGGAGTTGGAAAAGTCAAAAGAAGATTATGATTCTTTTGATAGAGTAAAAAGATATTGTGCTGATTTAATAAGAAGACAAAAGCCCTTACCTGAGCTTTTAAGAATGTTTGTTGCTGCTTATCTTGATGATGCTCTTAGGCCTCCAAATAGAGAAGGTGGTGCTCCATTAACAGGTAACAAAACCAATATGTTCCTTCCCCAACTCGTTCACAGAGTAAGTATCAATTATAAGCTCACTCCAACAAGAAATTACGAAAGTGACAATAAGAACAGTGCATGTGATGCTGTAAGCATTGCTATAAACAAGTTTCCAAATCCAAAACCAAAAAGCCTTCAAGCAAGTTCTTATGAATCTCTGTCCAAGCATTACACAAAAGCAAAGAAACAAGGGTCACTTGTAGGTAAATAACTATAGTATTAATCTACCTATGACAGAGCTTACTTAGACAGGGTATTTAATTAAGCATAACTAAACAAAAGGAGAAGTTATGCTTAAACAAATCTATCGTTTTCCAGAAGTAATGAAACTAACTGGGTTATCTCGCTCAAGTATTTACCTGGCTGTTTCCAAGGAAGAGTTCCCTAAGCCAATCAAGATAGGACGGAGAGCAGTTGGCTGGCATCAAAATGTTATTGAAGAATGGATTCAGAAGTTAATGGAGAGAAATAATGAGAATACTTAGCGCGAAAGAAGTAGCAGAGAAAACCAGTTTCTCAACAGGTCATCTAAGACGCTTAGCCAAAGAGAATAAGTTTCCACAGCCAGTACAGATAAGTGAGAACCGGAGTGGTTGGGTTGAAGAGGATGTAAACAAATGGATTGAATCCTGTATCCGTCATCAATTTTCAAAAAGGAAAAGCTAAGATGGACACACCATGCTTGCTAGAGTTTCGAAAGCGCTTTCCCAATATAAGAACAGGAGGGGAAGTTTTGGATATGGAATTTCCGCCACAGGAATGGCTAATTAAAGACTTCCTTCCTTTTGGTTCAGCTATATTGGCGGGACCGCCCAAACTTGGGAAATCTTACTTTGTTTTAAGCTTAATTAAACAGATATCCGAAGAAGACCATGAAGTCTTTTATTATGCAGGAGAAGACGATGCTCGTCGTATTCAAAGACGAATGAAAGAGCTAGACATAGACTCAAAAGGAATATTTCTACACCCAGGAAGGGATGCTCCCCTAACTGTAGAGGGGAAAAAGCCTATTGATGAGATACGAGCAATGATTGAAATGCGTCCCAAAATCAAAGCAATCTTTATCGACCACATG
>CABZEG010000033.1 GCA_902524655.1 uncultured Alphaproteobacteria bacterium
AAAACTCATCATACTGCCGAATTTATTACCGCCGCAATGAATAACGATATAAATAATATGGAGAAATTCTCTTACTATTTTGATGATATTAATGCTTTCGGCTTCACGATGTGCCCCCCATGTATAAATAAATCAGAGGTAAAGTTCTCGGTAAGTAAAGACAAGATAATATTTGGCTTAGGAGCAATAAAAAATGTTGGCTTTGAGTCTATGTCCAAAATTGTTGAAAATAGAAAAAGGAATGGAAAGTTCGTTGATATTTTCGATTTTGCACGAAGAGTTCATTTGAAAAAAGTTGGCAAAAGGCCCTTGGAAATGTTAATTAGCTCTGAAGCGTTTGCAGTTTTCAATCTTGGTAATGCTGCTATGCTGGAAAAGCTCGAGGAACTTATTTTGTATTCGGCTGCATGCCATGATGAGGAGGGGTCTAGCCAAGCTAATCTATTCTCAAATTCTATTGAGACAATTAAGAAACCAGAGTTCAAATCCATTAATTCACCTTCTCTTTCGATAAAATCGAAAGAGATTTATGATGTAACGGGTATTTATTTTGTGTCGCCATTCAATCATAAGCCTTGCTTTTACGAGTCACTAGGAATAAAGGAATTTCGTACACTTTCAAATTCAACAGGCGAATTTCAAAGCATTATGACTGCAGGGTTCATAACAGACCTAGCATTAAAGACAACAAATAATGGACAACAGTATTTCTTGGTCAGTTTAATTGATCATAGAGTTAAAACTTTCGATGTTTTTATTTTCCCTGACAGATTAACAGCTCTAACTACTGAATTAGTGGCCGGTGCGTTCGTACTTCTAGTTCTTGAAAAAATAAAAGATCAAAATGGTCACGGTCGAATAAATGTTAAGTCAGTTAGAAATTTAGCAAAGTTCATAGCAAATAGAAAACATAAGCAATATCATTTTGTTATAAGCACAAAGTGTCAGGTCAGTAAAATATCTAGTCTTTTAAAAAGTGCAGTCATGAAAGAAACCCCCAATGAGGGTAATGTCCTAATTACGGTTAAAGATGAAAAAAGTCAGGAGAAAACAAATATTTCATTACCATATTTTTATGATATCAGTTCAGAAGTTATAGAGAATATTAAAGCAGTTGAAGGCGTGTTTGAGATAAATGCAGTGTAGGAACTAAGTCGTAAGTAAAATGAATATTTCGAAAAAAAAATCACGTCCCAAGGCAATCACTCCTAGAGGCTTTCGGGATAACTTTCATTCTTATCTCAAGAAAAGAGAGGAAGTTCAGCGAGTAGTAAATAGGGTTTATGAACTTTATGGATTTGAAAGACTTGAAACTCCAGCAGTTGAGACAGTGGATGCTTTAGGAAAATTTTTACCAGACATAAACAGGCCAAACGAGGGCGTTTTTGCCTGGCAGGATGAGAATGACGCTTGGCTTGCTTTGAGATATGATCTGACTGCACCTTTAGCAAGAGCCTTTTCTCAACATCGCAACACTTTGCAAGTGCCATACAAAAGATACAGCTTCGGACCTGTATGGAGAAATGAAAAACCAGGACCAGATAGATTTAAAGAGTTTTATCAATTTGATGCTGATATTGTAGGCACTTCAAGTTTCATGGCAGATGCTGAAATGTGTTTTATTGTATTTGATGTCCTAAAGGAACTAGGGTTTTCTACGGGTGACTATTGTACAAGAATTAGCAACAGAAAAATTCTTTCAGGATTAATTCAAGCTGTTAAGTTAGCGGATACCACAATTCTGGGTGATATTGAATTGGTAGTTTTTAGGGCTATTGACAAGTTAGATAGACTTGGATTAGAGGGCGTCAAAAACCTATTGGCAAAAGGAAGAACGGATAGCAGTGGAGATTTTACGGAGGGTGCTAACCTCAGTGCTGATCAAATCGATACCATAATTAGTTTCTTACAAATAACAAATGATGACCCTAACAAAACCTTAGAAGAAATGAAGTTTCTCATAGGGGACTCTGAAATTGGGCGACAAGGACTAAGTGAGTTAAGCAACATAACTGACACTTTGCTCTCAAAAGATATATCTAATCTTTCATTCAAAATAGACCCCAGTGTTGTTAGAGGGTTGGCTTACTACACTGGAACAGTTTTTGAAACTGAGTTATCTACGCCTACTGGATCGCTAGGATCTATATCTGGAGGAGGAAGATATGATGATTTAGTAAGTAGATTTACTGGCCAAAAAGTACCCTCCACTGGAGTTTCAATTGGTATTGATCGTCTGGTATCTTTTCTTCATGAATGTGATGGTAACAATGAGAAGGGAGTTGTAGACGTTTTAGTAACTGTGATGGATGAAAACTTGATACATCATTATATAAAAATAGCTACTGAACTGAGAGAAAATGGGATTAATACGGATTTATATGTTGGAAACCCTAAAGATTTTGGTAAGCAAATGAAGTATGCAGATTTGCGTGGTGCAGCATTTGCTATAGTGGTTGGGACCAATGAAGTCGAAGCGGATATAGTCCAAATTAAAGATCTTAAGCTGGGTAGCAAACTTGCAGATAACATATCATCAAATGAAGAGTGGAAAGAGCAACCAGCACAATTTCCTGTAAAAAGGGAAGCATTGACAAAAAAAATCTTAGAATTGCTCAGAAGATAAGATGTTGAAATCAAAAAAAGGGATTATAAAACCCACGTTAGACTCCGATAATTTGGGATTGGAAATAAGGCGCATACAGACAATCTTTACAAAAGCTGGATTAAAGGAGATAAGTGTGCCTTCTCTTTTAAATTCATCAGACTTAGTTGATTTTTATGGTGAAGATTTAAAACTTCGGGCTTATACGACTTCTGATCCTGTAAGAGGTGAGCAGATTTTAAGGCCAGATTTTACTGTACCAATTCTGTTAAAACATTTGAGAGATAATTCTCTTCAAGCTAAGTATTTTTACAGAGGTAACGTTTGGAGAAGACAAAATTTTAAGTCAAAAATTCCAAATGAACAATACCAGATGGGCTTTGAATTATTTGATAGTAAAAAAGCCAAATCAATTTCATCCGACGTTGAAGCCTACTTACTTATTAATAGAATCTTGAGTAAATATAAAGTGAACTCAGTGACAGGCGATGTGCAGGTATTAACAAGCGCTATCGATGATCTTGATATAAGTGACTATAAAAAGACTTCATTAAAAAGACACCTATGGCGACCAAAAAGATTTATGAGACTTTTGGATCTTTACTCAAAGCAAAAAATTAGTGGTAATAATAATCACTCTTTCAAAAGCGCTAATTTGTCACTTTGGAAAGAAAAATTACTCGGAATTGAAAGTTTTTACGGAGCTAGAACCAAGACGGACATAAAGGAAAGAATTGAAATTTTAGAGCAAGAGTTGTCACAGAATCTTATTGCTAGATCTGAAAAAAACTTTTTATTAAAATTAATGAGATTCCAGTCAAGCCTAAAAGAAGCGCCAAAGAGCATCTTATCCCTATCAATGGTTGGTGGCACTTTCAGGAAAGCTATAGAGAATTTTGAGCGTAGAGTTGAGCTCTTAAGTGAGCATGTCGATACGAAAATAGTAAAATTTCAAGTCATTTACGGTTTGACAACTCTTGAATATTATGACGGTTTTGTTTTCGGTTTTCAGTTTGATCATGGAAAGTATCCACCAATCGCTCAAGGTGGGAGGTACGATAGCTTATGCAGTAGATTATCAAAAAAAGGAAAATCAATATGTGCTATAGGAAGTATGTTGAGAATGGATTTTTTAAGAAAAACTTTAAATTATGACAAAGATTAAGGATTTAAAAATTGATTAGATTCGGACTCCCATCTAAAGGCAGATTAAAAAAACAGGTTGAGAATTTTTTTTCTGAAAGAGGCTTAGAATTAGTTAACGCAGGTATGACGCGAGAGTATTTGGCAGAATTTAAAGGAGAAAAGAAAGTTCAAATAATACTTCTGGCTTCATCAGATATTCCACTAGAAATAAAAAAAGGTAATTTAGATATTGGTATCACAGGTAGAGATTTAATTTTTGAGAAGATACTTGATTGGCGAAAGTGTATTTTAGAATTGAAGCAACTGGATTTTGGAGAAGCGAACTTGATTATAGGTGTTCCTCAATTTTGGATTGATGTTAACTATCTTGATGATCTGGATGAGGTTGCTTTCTTTTTTAGAAAAAAATACTCTCGTTGCTTAAGAATAGCGACAAAATATCAGAACATTACTCGAGAGTTTCTAATAGATAATCAAGTTACTAATTTTGAAATTATAGAAAGCCAGGGCGCTACTGAGGGTGCTATAGTAAATGGTATTGCCGACGTAATAGTAGATATTTCGTCCACCGGCGAGACCTTGAAGCAAAATAAATTAAAGACTATTGAAGATGGTACTCTTTTAAAGAGTTTTGCTTCAATTTTTGTTAATAAGAAATATTATAAAAAACATAAGAATGATGTTGAATTAAAAAGACTTTTAGACCAACTTGTATTAGTTAGCTAGTTTATATCAAACCCACCTCCAATAATTGCTGTTGAACCTCTAAGGGAATATCATCTTCAAACGTTCCTATTACGGGGTCTTTGATGTCCGCTGGAGTTCTGTTTTTTTTTAGGTATCTCCAACCTTGAAAAGGTTTTTTACGCATCGGAGTTGTTTTTATAATTGTGTCATCCAAGAATATTTTACATCTTTTTATTCCATCTAAATCTTCATCTTTTGTAATAGCAACGATTTTTTGCCTTGCACAAATCACGCCTTTTATAACCCAATACAAGGAACCAGATTGAACAATAGTTTCATGCTTCTTTGGCATCAGCTTTGTTGAATAATAGAATCCGTTACTGGCGCGGGTGCTACCTTGGCTTAAAAATTGCCGTTGTATCAGGGCTAACTCTTCCACTGACTTTATGCCGACTGCCAGTTTCACAATATTTACGGATGGTTCGGACATCATATAGTCTCTAACTTTATTATGCCAATAAGTAAATGTTTTCTTGACACTAGAAGATCTTTTAATATAAACAAATCAGTCCACTGAAGTTAAAGGGTAAAATTTTGACAAAAAGAACTGCTGCAAAGCATAAAATCGACAGACGAATGGGAGAAAACATTTGGGGTCGGCCCAAATCTCCTGTTAATAGAAGAGAGTACGGACCTGGTCAGCATGGGCAACGGAGAAAAGGAAAGCTTTCAGATTTTGGCTTGCAGTTGAGAGCTAAGCAAAAGCTTAAAGGTTATTACGGTGATTTGACAGAGAAACAGTTTAGAAAAATCTTTAATATCGCCGAAAAAGAGAGAGGTGACACTGGTGAAAAGTTAATAGGACTTTTGGAAAGAAGATTAGATGCAGTGGTCTACAGGGCAAAGTTTGTCCCTACTATCTTTTCAGCCAGACAGTTTGTTAACCACGGTCACGTTATGGTTAACGGAAAAAAAGTAAACATACCATCCTACAGTGTTAAAGAAGGCGATGTTATCGAGGTAAGAGATAAGTCGAAGGAAATGACCCTTATTGTAGAGGCGCTTGCGTTAAAAGAAAGAGATATTCCTGAATACATTGAAGTTGATTTCAAGAAAATGACTGCCAAGTTTAAAAGGGTTCCAGAGCTTTCAGATGTCCCTTATCCAGCAATAATGGAACCAAATCTGGTTGTTGAATATTACGCAAAAAACTAACATCTACTATGATCCACTATATTTTTAATAAAGATATTAGTTTCCCCGAAGGTGGTGAGCTTGAGCAGGCTATATTTGGTATGGGTTGTTTCTGGGGTGCAGAGAAGAAATTTTGGGAGCTGGAAGGAGTAAAACTTACTGCAGTTGGGTATGCTGGTGGTATTACAAAAAATCCTAATTACAAAGATGTATGCACTGGATTAACCGGCCACAATGAGGTAGTAAAAGTTCTGTTTGATCCCGCAGAAATAAGTTATACTGAGATATTGCGAACATTTTGGGAAAATCATGACCCAACACAGTTGAATAGACAGGGTAATGATATAGGAACACAATACAGAAGTGGGGCCTATTATTTTTCAAATTCCCAAAAATTAAGGTTGCTGGAAACTAAAGTGTTGTACCAAGAGTTACTACAAAAAGCAGGCTTTGGATCTATTGTAACCGAGATAAAAAAAACACCTGAGTTCTTTTTAGCTGAAGACTATCATCAGCAATACCTTGCAAAGAATCCTCAGGGCTATTGCGGCTTAGGTGGAACTGGTATTGACCTAAAGAAGAATTTGGAGAATTCCATAGAGGCCCTTTAGTAATATTTTGTTATACATTAAATAATCTGAATTCAGAGAAATTGAGTAGGCTTGAAAAGTTTTTTGACTTGAATATTCCGATAATGGAGTATCAAGAAGTAAGAGTATGTATTAATAAACCGTTGTTTAACCAGAAAATTTTTTTAAAAAGGGCTTTAGACCCAATTACGATATGTTTAATTGAAGAGTGTTTTAAAGTAAAAATTCTGAAAACAAAAGTTCAAGAAAAAAACTGGCTAAGAGCCTCTAATGTTAAGTTTAGCCCTGTTAAAATAAATAAATTTATTGTTACAAGCTCTTTTTTTGAAAACTCTGTGAAGCGAGATAGATTTTCATTAACAATTGATGCCTCTTTAGCATTTGGAACGGGTCATCATCACTCAACTAAATTTTGTTTAGAGTTAATTCAAGAACTAAAAATAAAGCAGATTAATCCATTAACAATAATCGATGTCGGATGTGGTACTGGGATCCTTGCTATAGCGCTTGCCAAGCTATTTCGTTCAAGGGTGATCGCGGTTGATAACGATATCCATTCTGTTGAAATGACCAAGCGAAACATAATCGTTAACAAGGTTGTACGGCATATAAAGGTTTACAGATCTTCAGGACTAACAGGTAACCATCTTAAATCTAGGGCAAAATATGATTTAATAGTGGCTAACATTTTATTTAATCCAATAAAGTCGCTAATGAGATCATTTATTCAAAATCTATCAAATAGTGGATTTCTGATCTTGTCGGGTTTAACCATCAACCAGGCAAGGCAATTGAAAGAGATTTCAAAACAATTCGGCTTGAAAGTCTTAGTTGAAAAAAAAGAAGCTAATTGGGCATCATTACTATTAAAAAGGACTGTTCCTAAAAGAGCGATCAAACTCAGTTATTGAAGATTTATTATGATGTATGCTAAACTAACCGAAAAAACATAAGAAAAATATGCAGGTAATAGGAATAGATCCAGGACTGATCAACACTGGTTGGGCCGTGATTGAGGAGGATGGCCCAAAAATAAAATTTATTGGTAGTGGTATATGTAGAGCTGGCAATAAAAAAGATATGGCAGCTAGATTGGTATCTATTTTGGAACAATTAAGATCCGTTATACAAAGATTTGAATTAGAAAGTGGCGCAATAGAAAAAGCTTTTATAAAGAACGACCCTCTCGCTGCTTTAAAGCTTGGACAAGCAAGGGCATCGGCAATGATAGCTCTTGGAGAAAGTAAAATTGAAGTAAGTGAATATGCCCCAAACTACGTGAAGAAAATATTTACAGGAAGAGGGCACGCGACAAAAGAAGAGGTTATAAGAATGGCCTCGTTACAGTTCCCACAATTATGCTTTAGCCAGTCGGACGAGGCAGATGCTCTTGCGATAGCTATATGCCATATGCATACTTTGAAATTAAATGCTAATCTTAATAGAGCAATAAAGAAAGCAATGTGATCTCAAATGATAGGTAGAATAAAGGGTCAACTCATTGAGAAAAAAAGAGATAGCGTTATCATTGATGTTCATGGAATTGGTTACGTTGTTTATGTCACCGAAAAAACTGCAAGATCCCTAAATCTGGATAATCAATCGAGAGACATCTCGCTGTACTCTGAGTTACTGGTGAAAGAGGACTTATTACAATTGGTAGGCTTTATAACCCAGATAGAAAAAGATTGGTTTAATATCTTACGATCAGTTCAGGGTATCGGAGCAAAAGTTGCCCTCACTATTTTAAATACACTGGATACGAAAGAACTTTTGCATGCCTTAAGAATGAAAAATGAGCTTGCCTTTTCTTCTGTCTCTGGAATCGGATCTCGAATGGCTCAGAGACTGGTTGTAGAGTTAAGTGGTAGAAAAGATTTAATAGTTTTAGAGGATGAGGAAATAAAAGATATAAGAGACGATAGTAATGAGCAGACGATCAACATAATAAAGAGAAAGGAGATCCAGCAAGATGCATTATCTGCTTTGCAGAACCTAGGTTTTAAAACAGTGGAGGCTCAGAGCACTATAGACAGAATTTTAATCGAAGATGATCTAGTAGATGCTTCGCAGTTGGTAAAGAAAGCCCTCAGATCGCTCGCAAAAGGATAGTCTCTATGAATGATGAAAAAAGTATTTTGTCGCCGGATGAGTTAAAGGAAGACTATGAAAATACTCTTCGACCTAAAAGTATAGATGAATTTATTGGGCAGGCTGATTTAAAAAAAAACCTGAAGATTTTTTTGGAAGCATCCAAGATACGAAAAAGAGCATTAGACCACGTTCTTTTTCATGGTCCTCCCGGTTTGGGGAAAACAACTTTGGGACAAATTATTGCGAGGGAATTAGGGGTAAATTTTAAAATGACTTCTGGTCCCGTTTTAACAAAATCTGGTGATTTAGCGGCAATTCTCACTAGTCTCGAGGCTAATGATGTGCTCTTTATTGATGAGATACATAGATTGTCACCAGCTGTTGAAGAAATTCTATATCCAGCTATGGAAGACTTTAGTTGCGACTTGATTGTAGGAGAGGGTTCTGCCGCACGCTCTTTAAGAATAGAATTAAAGCCTTTTACTCTGGTGGGATCAACAACTCGGCTAGGTCTTCTGACCACGCCTATGAGAGATAGATTTGGGATTCCAGTTCGCTTAAATTTCTATAAGGTAAAGGACTTAGTTTTGGTTGTTAGCCGAGCGGCCGATCTTTTGAACTTTAAAATCGATCAATTAAGCGCCGCTGAAATTGCAAAAAGGTCAAGAGGAACTCCAAGGATTGCAGGAAGGCTTTTAAGAAGAGTAATTGATTTTGCTACAGTTGAAAATGGTGGTGTTATTGATGATCTATTAGTAGACAGCGCACTTAATAGGCTTGGTGTGGATCATATGGGACTTGATGAAGGAGATCGAAAATATTTAAATTTAGTAGCACGTGAATATGAAGGTGGACCAGTAGGTTTAGATACTCTGGCTGCTGCGCTTTCGGAGTCCAAAGACTCAATAGAAGAGGTCTTAGAACCATATCTACTTCAGGAGGGTATGATACAGAGGACGCCGAGAGGTCGTGCCCTAGGTAAAAAAACATGGGAATATCTGGGACTAGAAAAACCAGGTGATTAGGTGGAAAGTAAATTGGAAGAAAAAATATTTCAATATAAGTGCGAAGTTTTCTACGAGGATACAGATATGGGTGGGAGAGTATATCATGCCAACTACTTGAAATTTATTGAACGTGCGAGAAGTAAGTTCATTGAATCCTTGAACATTGACCAAAGAGCATTGCTCACAGCAGAAAATAAATTTTTCGTTGTAAAAAATGTTATAGCCGATTACTTATTGCCTGCATATTTTGGAGATAAGCTAGTAATTCGTACGACTTTGATAGAAATTAAAAGAGCTAGCATGATGTTAAGGCAGGAAATTATGAAAGATAAAAAAAGAATTTTTGACTGTGATGTAAGGCTAGCACTACTAAATTCTTCTGGCAAACCTGAAAGATTCTCGGTGGATTTTGTCAATAAAATAGAGAGTTTTTTTAAATTCTCTCAAAAGAAAATAGGAGAATAGAAAATATGGAAGAATCTCTGTTGCAGAGTCAGTCGATAGACTTTTCCTTTATAGCTCTCTTCCTTAAGGCCACATTTACTGTAAAAGTGGTAATGTTGGTTTTGATTTTTTCCTCTTTTTGGTCTTGGGCAATCATTATTCAGAAAATTATAGATTACAGAAAATCAAAAAGAGAAAAGAAAGTTTTTTTAGATGAGTTCTGGTCTGGGGGCTCGTTAGAAGAATTGTATAACGAAAAAAGAGACGACCCCAAAGGCGCTTGTGAACAAATATTTTGTGCTGCAATGGATGAATGGCAAAGATCGTCGGACGGGGATGGAAAACTAATAGATGGAGTGCAGTCTAGGTTAGAGAGAGCAATGTATGTTGTGTTAGATCGGTGGAACGAGAAGCTAAGCTCTGGATTATATTTTCTTGCTACAGTTGGATCAGTTGCACCCTTTGTGGGCTTATTTGGTACTGTTTGGGGTATCAAAAATGCCTTTCAAGAAATTGCAATTCAAGAAAGTAGTAATTTGGCGGTAGTAGCTCCTGGTATCGCTGAAGCCCTCTTGGCTACTGCTTTAGGGCTACTAGCGGCAATCCCTGCAGTTGTTTTCTATAATAAGCTCTCAGGTGACTCTCAAAAAATAATAAATGGGGTAGAAGAATTTTCAGAAGAATTCTCTGTTATAATTTCAAGACACATCGACATGAATAAAAATCATAAAGATTAAAAATGCAAATGGGATCAAAGTCAGAAAGCCGCACAAAAAAAAGGCAAAAATCTTCAAGTAGGAATTTTATTCCAATGTCAGAGATTAATGTAACACCTTTTGTTGATATAATGTTGGTGCTTTTGATTATATTCATGGTGGCAGCCCCTCTTTTGAGCGTAGGTATAGAGGTTGATTTGCCCAATACTAAAGCAAAACCGCTGGAAACTGAAAAAGAAAGACCTCTTACTCTTACACTAGATGGTGAAAGCAATCTTTACATAAATGAAGTGAAAATAGAAAAAAGTGAGCTCCGTTCTAAGCTCTTGGCGATTAAAAAAGAGAGGGAATCGGATGAGATTTATTTGAGAGCTAGTAAAGATATCGAGTATCAGAATGTTGCAGCCATTTTGGCTTTAGTCAGCAATATCGGATATTCTCAGATATCATTAGTTACCGATGTAGAATAATACAAACGGAATTAAAAATGAGGCAAGGTCTTTATACGTCTGGATTTTTTCATATATTTGGGGGTTTTTTATTGATAGCAAATTTCCAATTATTAGAAGAAAATCCAAATGAAGCGTTAAATAAAGTAAGTATAAAATTATTATCTGAGCAAGAGCTTAATGAACTTACAGCGTTAAAAACAACAAATGCTCTCGAAGTCGAAAACTTTCAGCCAAGAACAATTTCTGGATCCAATAATAATCCAAAAAAAATATCTATTCCTCCCGAGGAAAATGTTGGCAATGAAATAAAAGGTGTAACAGAGCCGAATATTATTGAAATTAAAAAGCGTAAGACAAATGATGAAATCATCACAAATCGTGCTCAAAGGGGGGAGAATGACGTTGAAGAGCAGGTTAAAGAAAGAGTAAGCAGGTTTATTCAAAAGAAGGACTCTTCAGAAAAACAAAATAATGACCAAGCAAAACAAAAAAATACTAGTTCACATATTTCGTCAGAAGGTAAAAATGTGGAGATTATTTCCGGTGCCTTAAAAATTGCAAAATTACCACCATCTAGACCGACATTTGTTGAGTCAAGCGATCAAAATGACATTAATGAACCTACGTCACAAAAAAAGAATGATGATATGTATAATAACTTAATCGAACAAGTGGTAAATAACCAAAAAAACGAAAAAGTTTTAGAAACTTCAATTCAGAGATTGACTAAGGCCAGGATTCTTCAGAAGTTAAACGAGAATTGGAATGTTGTTTCGATAAATAGACTAGCAAATTATGAAAAGTATGTAATTATTTTGGAGTTAAAGATTGATCAGAATGGAAATATAAGCGGTCCAATAAAGCTGGTTTATCCACAAAAAGTCTCTGGAAACTTTCTAATAGCGAAAAGATCTGCTATCAAAGCAGTTTTAGAGTCGTCTCCTTTTCCAGTTCCAAAGGAAAGCTTTCCAAGAGGTTTGGTCTTAAGAGTAGTATTTGATCCTGAAACAAATGTGGGTGTAAATAATGGTTAGAAATAGTATTTTAAAATTCCTAAAAATTTTTTCTTTTACAAGCATTTTATTCATAAACTTTAGCTTTGTAGCCGCTCAGAAAAATGACGCTCCTCAGCTTGACATGACAGTAAATAGGGGCGTAATAAAACCTATATCACTGGCCGTTCCAAGCTTTATTAAAGAAAGCGGTGCAAACTCGATTATAAGCAGAGAACTAGCAAAAGTAATCTCAAATAATCTTGATAGCACAGGATTATTTAAATCTATTCCACAGTCTGCTTACGTCAGTATGCCATTAAGTTTCAATACACCGGTGCAGTTTAGTGACTGGTCGATAATTAATGCTGATGTCTTGGTTATGGGATCTGTTGGTTTAAAGCCCGATGGTCGTTTAGAAGTTAAGTTTAGATTGTGGGATGTATCTCAGCAAAAAGAAATTGGAAAAGGAAAGCAGTACTTCACAAATTCAGAAAGTTGGAGAAGAATTTCACATAAAATTTCTGATACTATATACACCAGAGTTACTGGTGAAGGGGCATACTTTGATAGCAGAGTTGTTTTTGTTTCGGAGACGGGACCAAAGGATAATAGAACAAAGAGGCTTGCTATTATGGATCAAGATGGAGCAAATTTCAGGTTATTAAAGCACCCACCTTCTCTAGTAATTGCGCCACGCTTTTCACCGACTACCAATAAAATTATTTTTACTGGATACGAAACAGGTAAGCCAAGGGTTTATTTGATGGACCTTAGCTCGGAAGAGATAACCTCTCTCTCTGAATTAAAGGGTATGAGTTTTGCTCCTAGGTTTTCAGCGGATGGTAGTGAAATAGTATTATCAATGACTGAAAATGGTAATACCGATATTTTTATAAATACTTTGTCTACGGGAGTGAAAAGAAGACTAACAACAAACAACGCGATTGATACCGCGCCAAGCTTTTCACCAGATGGGAAGAGTATTGTGTTTGAAAGTGATCGAGGAGGTGGGCAACAACTCTACATTATTTCTACCCAAGGAGGAGATGCAAAAAGGATAAGTTTTGGCAAAGGTAGGTATGCTACTCCCGTTTGGTCACCAAGAGGTGACCTGATTGCATTTACAAAGATTAAAGAGGGGAAATTTCATATTGGAGTGATGCGGGTTGATGGAACAAAGGAAAGGTTGCTGACTACGTCATTTCTCGATGAAGGCCCTGCTTGGGCTCCAAATGGCAGAGTTTTAATGTTTTTCAGGGAAACACCAGGTAAGGCCGGAGCACCTTCTATTTACTCGATTGACATATCTGGACGTAATCTAAGAAAAATAAAAACTTCTTCCTTCGCTTCAGACCCTAATTGGTCTCCAATTTTAAATTAATGTTATCGTTTAAGATTTGTGGTATAAAATACATAAAATTCGAACAGTAGATGAGGCAAAAATTATGAAAAATATTGGATTTACTATTTTCGTTATCCTACTGCTTGTGGGATGTGAAAATAATAACAGTTTTAAAAACTCACTTGATAAAGCACAAATCTCTGAAAGTGATATAGAATATTTCCAAAACTTAGTTGGAGACACCGTTCTATTTACTGTTGACCAAAGTGGATTACGTCCAGACGCCATTAGTATTTTAAATGCACAAGTGAATTGGCTTAAGGAAAAGAAGTTTTTACCCATCACTATAGAAGGACACGCGGATGAACAGGGAACAAGAGAATATAATTTAGCTCTTGGTGCACGAAGGGCTACTGCAGTTAGAGAATTCCTCTTAGCCAAAGGAATTGAGCAAGATCGGATCAGTATAGTTACCTATGGAAAAGAGAGACCTTTGCGTGTTTGCTCCAACGAGGAGTGTTGGTCCAAAAATCGTAGAGCAGTAACAGTAGTCGGTAAAAAAATTGTAGAGTAGTGATTGAAACGGAGGTTACGAAGTTATTATGCTTTTAAGATCATTAATTATTATTTTAACACCGTTTTTATTATACGTTAGCAAATCATTAGCAAGTGAAGCTCTTGAATTGGAAGCCCTTCAAAAAAGATTACTATTACTTGAAAAGGAAATACTCGACTTAAAGATGAAAAACGTTGTTGAAGATAAGTTTGAATGGCAATTTTTAAAGATGACTGAAATAGAGAATGATATCAAAAAGCTACACAACAGATTTGAAATCCTAGAAAACAACTATTACAAGGAACTAAAAAATTTGAAAGCATCAATACTAAATTCGGATACAAGCAATCTTGAAAAAATTGAAGACTCAAACGAAGATATTCAAACAGAGACAGTAATCCAAACCTTAACAGACAGCTCTGCGTCTTTAGAGAACCTCGAAGTTTTTAGCAAAGAGGAAGAACTGTATATGAGCGCATTAGAACTCTTTGATAGCGGTCAAACGAATATGGCTGAGAAACGGCTCTCAGAATTTATAGAAAGCTTCCCAACTAGTGAAAAAATTTCGGCTGCTTTATTTTGGAGAGCGGAAACTAGAGTAAAGGACGAAAACTGGATTGGTGCTGCCAATGATTATTTAGAGAGTTTTACAATCAATCCGGATGGAGAGACTGCTGCTAAAACATTATTTGGTTTGGGGGTCAGTTTGGGAGCCATTGGAGAGAAGGAACAAGCATGTTTAACCCTTGATGAAGTTGGATCAAGATTTGAAAATATTGAAAGAACTTTATTGGTTGAAATTGTAAAAGCAAAAAATCTCTTGAATTGTGACCAATCAAGATAGCGGAAGAATGATTGAGCAGGTTGTTAGAAACTTAGCTAGTCTGAAACTAAGCTCTTGTGGAATAGCCGTTTCAGGTGGCAGTGACTCAATAGCTCTTTTTCACATTATAACTGAGTGGGAAGCTGAAAATAAGCCTGAGATATTGGTGGCATCGGTAGATCACGGGTTGAGATCAGAGAGTAAAACAGAGGTGGAGTTTGTAAAGAAAATCTGTGAAATGAAAAGAGTTAAACATTTTTCTTTAAAACCAACTATGAATTTATCAGAGGTACGAGGAAATTTGCAAGATAATGCTCGATCGGCAAGATATCAATTGTTAAGAGATTGGGCAATCTCAAATGATTTACAATGTATCCTCATTGGGCATACATTAGACGACCAAGAAGAGAACCTTCTTATAAGATTCTTACGAGGATCTGGTGTAGATGGCTTAGCTAGTATGGAAAGTATGGTCGTCAGAAATGAGATTTTATGGTTAAGGCCATTATTAAAATATAGAAAAGAAGAGTTACGAAATTACTTGATAAATAACAATTATAGTTGGATAGATGATCCTTCAAACCAAGATTATAAATATCAGCGAGTAAAGATGAGAAAACTTCTCAAGCAACTAAAATCTGATGGTCTCATAGCACCAAATTTTGTAAAAACAGCTGATCACATGTTAAGGGCCTCAAAGCTATCTAAGGAGATAGCAAAACAAAATTCCAAAACACTTATATCGTTTAATGATGTCGGTCAAATTACTTTCGAAGTTGAAAAATTTTCTCAGCTTTTTGAGGATACACAATTTAGAATACTTTCGGGTATAATCTCCTGGTTTTCAGGAAAATTCTACAAACCCCGTTTTTCACAGCTTGAGAATATGCATAACAAAATACTTAACGATAAACTTACCGGTGGCACCTTAGGTGGGACTTTTTTTAAGAAAGAACATGGTAAAATAACTGTCACACGAGAATTAGCGTCTATTGAAGAAAATTATTTAGTAAAAGACGAAAAATTTATTTGGGATAACAGATGGCTGATTACGTTAAAACCAAAAGCACAGGGAAAATTATATATAAAGCCTTATGGGTTGTTATATCTTGATGACCATAGATTCTCTATCACTAGTGAATTTGACAAAAGTGCATTGGCAACGATCCCGGCAATAACAACAAATAAAGGCGTTAAATTTGTGCCTTACTCTAATTTGGAGTATGATGTTGATATAAAATTGTTAAATCAGGACAATGAGTTTTATAAATTCTTTTAAAAACAGTTGAATTTGCTTTTTTTTAGCATACTTATACAAAAATAAAGATTTAAAGGTTGATATTAAACACATGAATAACTTTAGAAACATTGCCTTTTGGCTAATTTTATTTTTCCTCCTAGTCGCTCTATTCAATGTTTTTAGCGGCAACACGATCAACAACAAGAGAGAATTATCGTTTTCTCAATTCCTGGATCAAGTGGGTGCAGGAAAGGTATCAGAGGTTGTTCTCGATGGGGAAACTATACATGTGAGAGAGGCAGATGGAACAAGATATGAAGTTGTTCAGCCACTCGGTACAAACCTGGTAGAAGTTTTAAGCAGATCGGATGTTGAAGTCCGTGCAGTAAAGCAGGAAAAGTCAGGATTAATGAGTGCGATTAGCGTCTGGTTGCCCTTTATTTTACTAATTGGAGTGTGGCTCTACTTAATGAACCGAATGCAAGGCGGTGGTCGTGGAGGTGCAATGAGTTTTGGAAAGTCGAAAGCTAAACTCCTAACTGAAAAACACGGCAAGGTAACATTCAACGATGTTGCCGGTATCGACGAAGCAAAAGATGAATTGGAAGAAATAGTTGAGTTTTTAAAAGATCCACAAAAATTTGGAAGGCTAGGTGGGAAAATACCCAAGGGCGCACTGTTAGTGGGGCCTCCTGGAACAGGTAAAACTTTATTAGCGAGAGCCATTGCAGGAGAGGCTGGAGTACCATTTTTCACTATTTCTGGCTCAGATTTTGTTGAAATGTTTGTCGGGGTAGGGGCAAGCAGAGTGAGAGATATGTTTGACCAAGCAAAGAAAAACGCACCCTGTATAGTGTTTATAGACGAAATTGATGCTGTGGGCCGTCACAGAGGCGCTGGATATGGTGGTGGAAACGATGAGAGAGAACAGACACTAAACCAACTTCTTGTTGAAATGGATGGTTTTGAATCTAACGAAGGGGTTATCCTAATTGCAGCTACCAATAGACCCGATGTTTTAGATCCAGCGCTTTTAAGACCTGGGCGATTTGACAGGCAGGTTCAGGTACCTAATCCAGATATACAAGGCCGTACTAAAATATTGAATGTGCACGCAAAGAAGACCGTTCTAGGGCCAGATATAGATTTAAGAATAATCGCCAGGGGAACACCTGGGTTTTCTGGGGCAGATCTCGCGAACCTTGTTAATGAAGCGGCATTGATGGCAGCAAGAGCTGGGAAACGATTTGTTGCGATGATAGACTTTGAAAATGCAAAGGATAAAGTTATGATGGGCGCAGAGAGACGATCCATGGTTATGACCGATGAAGAAAAGAAACTGACCGCATATCATGAGGCAGGACATGCAATCGTGGGATTAAATGTCCCTCAACATGATCCCATACATAAGGCTACT
The DNA here is from genome assembly GCA_902524655.1 of uncultured Alphaproteobacteria bacterium. Classification (GTDB taxonomy): domain Bacteria; phylum Pseudomonadota; class Alphaproteobacteria; order Rhodobacterales; family Rhodobacteraceae; genus CACIJG01. The sequence continues at coordinate 17,309 of CABZEG010000033.1, forward strand.
ATAATACCTCGAGGAAGAGCCTTGGGTTTGGTGTTAAGCTTACCTGAGCGAGATCAGTTATCAGTCACGAGAACTAAATACAAGTCAAAAATTGCAATGGCTATGGGAGGTAAAGTTGCAGAAGAAATGGTTTTTGGACCTGAGAACGTAACATCTGGGGCAAGCTCTGACATTCAACAAATAACTAAGATAGCTAGAGCAATGGTAATGCAGTTTGGGATGTCTGATAATTTAGGAAATATCGATTATGCCAACGAACAGCAGACTTACTTAGGCCCAACAAGTCCGGGCAGTCATCTAGGCCCAGAAACACAAGAAAAGATTGATATTGAAGTGAGAAAGCTTGTTGATGAAGGTTACGCGACGGCGAAAAATATTTTAAAGAAAGAAAAAAAGAAGTTAGATTTGTTAGCTAACGGATTGCTAGAGTATGAGACTCTCACCGGAAGTGAAATAACACAAGTTCTTTCTGGAAAACCACTTAACAGAGATTTGGATGACTTTGATGAACCTGATGACAAACAGAATAAAAGCAGTGTAACTTCAATACCCAAAACGGGCACAACTGGTAGAAAGAAAGGTGGAGGCTTGAAGTCCCAACCACAGTCTTAGGATAAAAGAAGCTCCCCTTGTAAGTCATATTCGGAAGAGCCCTTAATCTTTACGGTTACATGATCACCTACGAGATAAGTAGATTGTTTTTTTGGGACGGAGACTACTCCGTCTATCTCCGGAGCGTCATAAATTGACCTACATATAAGTAGGTCTTGCTCCACGTTATCTATAACGCAAGTAAATGTTTTGCCTACTTTTTCTTTAAGCTTTAATTCAGATAGTTGTTGCGCCCTAAACATAAAACGGTCATATCGATCTTGTACTACATCGTCGTGGAGGTGATCTTCCATCACGTTTGATCGTGCTCCAGATACGTCTTCATATTTAAAACAGCCCACTCGATCAATTTTTGCTTCCTCTAACCAATCAAGAAGAAAATTAAACTCACTTTCAGTTTCTCCAGGGAAGCCTACGATAAAAGTTGATCTGATACTAAGATCTGGATTAATTAAACGCCACTCAGAAATTTGTTCAAGGTCGTGCACGTTATTTGAGGGCCTAGCCATTCTTTTTAATACATCTGGGTGTGCATGTTGAAAAGGGACATCTAAATACGGTAAGACCCTATTTTGTTTCATAAGAGGTATTAATTGCTTCACATGAGGATAAGGATAAATATAGTGAAGTCTTACCCATACTCCAAGAGACGCTAACTCGTTCACTAGGTTATAAATATTAGTCTTAAGTTTTTTCCCATTTACCATTGTCTTTTCAAACTTTAGATCTAGTCCGTAAGCGGAAGTATCTTGCGATATTACAAGTAATTCTTTGGTACCCCTTTCAACTAAACTTTTTGCTTCAGATAGTATTGAAGCCATTGACCGAGATTTTAAAGGCCCTCTCAAAGAGGGAATTATACAAAATGAGCATTTATGGTTACATCCCTCAGAGATTTTAAGATAACTATAATGTCTTGGTGTAAGTTTGACGTAGGTCGATGACGGTTTTGCTTCAAATGGATTGCTCTTTATTGGAATGTTCTCCGTAATTGAGTCCAAGACTTCATTAAACTTTTGAGGCCCAGTTATAGCCATTACATTTGGATGAGACTCTCTTATAAAATCTGGAGTAGAGCCAAGACATCCAGTTACTATTACTTTTCCGTTTTCATTCAAGGCTTCACCAATAGCATTCAAACTTTCAGCTTTTGCTGAGTCAAGAAAACCACACGTATTTACAACCACTGCATCGGCGTTATCATAAGTTTGTGATATTCCATAACCCAATTTCTGGAGCTTGTTTATTAGCACTTCCGAATCAACTAGTGCTTTGGGACAACCTAGGCTAACTAAACCGATCTTAGGAGAATTTTTATCCATAATGTATTTAAATAAACGGTTTTAGCCTAGGATTAAAGGGTCTTTCTTTAACAAAAGCATCTCTTAACTTATTATCTATGAGGACCTGCAATTTTGTACCCTCAATAGCATAATCGACGTCAACGATGCCAATTGCGACATTTGTATTGAACTCTGTCGAAAAAATTCCAGAAGTAACCTCTCCGACCTTTTTATTATTAAATATAGGCCAGTGATCTTGACAAAATGGTACCTTATCGCCTTTAATATCAAAGTATCTCAATACTTTCGAGGGTCCGTTACTTGCTATATTTTCAAGAGCTTCGGAACCGATAAATGTTGAATTTGTATCAATCTCACAAAATCTGCCGAGACCGCATTCAAAGGGAGAATTTTGGATTGTCATATCAGATCCATAAGATAAAAGTCCAGATTCAATTCTTTCGATCTGGTTAGGACAGCCTGGTCTAACATTCAAATCCTTCCCATTTATAAACAATTCCTCCCATAGCTCATTGGCATATTCCGTGCCTTCAACATATATTTCAAAACCACCTTGCTTGGACCAACCAGTTCTAGCAACATTAACAGTGTGTTTTCCAAATTTTAGTTTTCTAAGGTCAAAATAACTGAAGTAGTCCATTTCATTTCCAAATATTCTTTTCATAAGTAGCCTAGATTTAGGCCCCTGAATTGCCAGAGGCGCAACTGAAGGTTCTGACACCTCAACATTTAATTTCAATGCAGCAGCAATCCCCGAAACCCATAAAAGAACATCACTATCAGCTATAGAAATCCAGTAACGGTCTTCATCTACTCTTAACAGTACAGGATCATTTATCATGCCCCCATTTTGATTGACCATTGGAGCGTAAAGACATTTATTTGGGTTCATATCCTTTACGTTTCTAGGAGTTAAAAGCTCTAATAGCGTTGCAGCGTCTTTTCCTTCAATTTCAACTTGTCTTTGAACGGATACATCCCATACTTGAACTTCACTCTTCAAGTGTCGGCAGTCTTCCTCCGCGTCTTTAAAGATGGTAGGTAAAATCATATGGTTATAAACTGTTACACCCTTAACCTGATCCTCTATTTTAGAAGAGAAGGGCGTGCGTCTTATTCTTTTTGTTGGAGTTAAAATTTTACCTTGCAACACTTTTCTCCTATCGTAAACAAACTCGAACTCTGATATAAATCATTAAAAGAACTATGCAATGGTTTTTATTACTTTGGACGAAATTTTGTTAACATGACCAAACAAAAAAATATTTTAATTTTAAATGGGCCTAACCTGAACCTACTTGGCATAAGACAACCTGAAATATATGGGTCTCGAACTCTTAAAGATTTAGAGGAAATGTGTTTGAGTAAAGGCAAAGCTTGTTCAATGAATATAAAATTTGAACAAAGTAATTCCGAATCAGAATTAGTGACTTTTATTCAGAAGGCAATAAAGACTTCAGATGGTATAATTATAAATGCTGCTGCATATTCACATACTTCAGTTGCGATCCTCGATGCCTTAAATTCTTTTACTGGGTATGTAATTGAAGTTCACATATCGGATATTTCTAAGCGAGAGGAGTTCAGGAAATTCTCATATGTATCTTTGAGGGCGGACTATGTAATTATGGGCAAAGGTCTAGAAGGATATATTGAAGCATTAGAAAAAATGCAACGAGAACATTAGATTGAAAATATGAAAAAAGATAATTTAAAACAATTTTACAAAGAGTTTCCACGCAATCCAGACGCTAGGGTTAAAGCTTTAAAGTCGATCTTAGAAAAAGAAGGACTCATTGATCAAAAGGCATTGGATGAAATTCTCGATACCTATCAGAATAAGGTAGGGCCCTTAAATGGTGCAAAAATAGTTGCCAAAGCATGGGCAAACAAAAAGTTTAAAGAGGAGCTAATAAATAATACAGATCAGGTGTTAAAGGATATGGATCTTAATGGTCGTCAAGGTGAACATGTTGTGGTGGTAGAGAATACTGAGACAGTCCATAATCTTATAGTCTGTACCCTTTGTAGCTGTTATCCGTGGCCTTTGCTGGGGCTACCACCTAGCTGGTATAAGTCCGATGCCTACCGAAGTCGAGCAGTGAGAGAACCGAGGGCAGTTTTAAGCGACTTTAATGTCAAACTTCCAATATCAAAAAAGGTTAAGGTTTGGGACTCGACTTCAGAGATACGGTATCTTGTCCTCCCACAACAACCACCTAGTTCTAAGGGATTGAGTGAAAATGAATTAGTGAGTTGGGTTACACGTGATAGTATGATAGGGACAGGCTTTCCGAAGCCTTCAATAGGTGAATAATGTCTAAGGCGCATGACATGGGTGGTCGGCTTAACTCCCGAAGAATTGATATCACGTCAAGTGACGCAAAATTTAAGGCAGATTGGGAAAAGGAAGTTTTTGCTATAACTTTAGCATTGGGTTTTTCAAGTTTATGGAATTTGGATAGGTCTCGCTACGCGCGTGAGTCTTTAGAGCCAAAAGACTATCTACAATTTGGTTATTTTGAAAAATGGCTTGCTGGACTGATCAACCTATTGGGTGAAAATGGTATTATTAAAGATGGGACAGAAAGTGAAGACAATTTTAACAAAAGCTCTTTTCGCGTTTTAGAAGCTAAAAATGTAAAAAAATTGTTGCATATGGGGGGACCAACTAAGAGAAACAGTACCACAGAGAAAAACTTCAACTTAGGAGAGACTGTTTCCGTAAGAGCTAATAATAGTAATACAAAAATTGAAAAAGGTCATACAAGACTACCAGACTATGTAAAGGGAAGAACTGGGAAGGTCATTGCCTATCACGGTAGTCATGTGTTTCCAGATGCAAACGCTCATTTTTTAGGGGAAAGTCCGGAAGCACTCTACTCTATAGAATTCAAGAGCCAAGATTTATGGGGTAAATGCGAGCGTGATGAGGATACAGTAGTAGTTGATTTATGGGAAAGTTATCTTGAAAAATTCAAGTGAAAAATCAATACCATTACCTAAAGGCAACGAAGTTTTTTCTGCACCATGGCATTGTGAATTATTTGCACTTACCATTTCTTTGCACGAAAAAAAAGTTTTCGATTGGGCACTTTGGACTGCCGCGCTGGGTAATAAGCTTAAGGACAAGTCAGTAAGTATGGAAGACGATTTAGATTACTATTATGGTAGCTGGCTTGAGGCACTGGAAGAATTGATTTTGAGTAAAAAGATGACTTATCGGGATGATTTCAAAAGAGAAGTTTTGTCCCAAATGAAGCATCTCCGAGATGATCACCATTAATATAAAGTTATCTTAAATCTTTAATAATACGTTTAACAATTTCACTAATATCTTTTTCATTGAAAGTTTCTTGATTTAGTTTCTCATGTATTTTTTGATCAAATAGGCTCTTTTCTATTTTTTCATAAAGTATTTGGCGAACGAACCACAAATAACTTTCTTTGTTTTTCCCTAATTTTGATCTCTTCTCTAAATGATTTTCAATGTGGGTAATTATTTTAGTATTTTCTTCTCGGTCTTTTTCATTAGTAATCATTATTTTGATATTTTTGCCATCGGGAGCCTGAGCCATATCAATTATAGACGTTAATTGGTGGAATGTTTGTGCGGATTCTGGTTTGTCGGATTTATTAACTAAGATTAAATCTACTATTTCCAAAACTCCACCTTTCATCGCCTGGATGCTATCTCCAAGTCCCGGGGCTAAAGTAAGAATTGAGAGATCTGCTAGTTTCGTAATATCTGATTCAGATTGCCCAACCCCAACAGTCTCAACGAAAATAAAATCAAAGTCGAAAGTGGCCATGACCAGTGATAGAAGAAAACTTTTGTGAGATATTCCACCCAATGCACCATCCGACGATAATGACCTTATAAAGACATTGTCGTCTGAAGAATGCTGTTCCATTCTAGTCCTATCACCGAGAAGCGAGCCTCCAGAAATTATGCTGCTCGGGTCGATAGCAATCACGCCAATTTTCTTTTCTTTCGATCTAAGGATACTTATGAAGCTATTTATCAAACTCGATTTGCCTGCCCCAGGGAAACCAGTTACGCCAATTATTGGCGTTGTGCGCTCTGCTTTATTATAAAGCTTCAAGACCAATTCTATTGGATTGTCACTGGTCTCTACATGGGTTAAGAATTTTGATAAAGCTAGCCTGTCGCCTGCTTTGAGGTCTTCTATTGTTTGTTGTAACTCCATTGATTTCATAACGAGGTTATTATTTT
>CABZEG010000034.1 GCA_902524655.1 uncultured Alphaproteobacteria bacterium
ATTTGATATATAGTTCTGTTCTGGCAGATCAAAGAGCAAACAAATCGCATTAGGAAAGTTCCTTTTTATGCAGTGAGCTAATGCTCCGTAACCTCCCCCTATTTCACAGACAAAAAAATTCGTCTTTTTGCTTTTTTCAGATAAAAATGGAAATAGTGTGTGAAAAAAATAAATTATAAACAAGTCATGATAATCATAAGTTTTATTAAAAATCGTGAGAGTTTTTGGATTGCCAACAACTATCTCTTTGTTTTTTTCAATAAAACTGTCTCCGGTAATTTTAGTCAGTTGGTTAAGAACTTTTTTTGTTCTTGAAATCATCGCTTTTTCTAAAGAGTCGTTAAACTTAAAGCTCAATTCATTACTTCTGAAGCTTTTTATTTTATCATTATTAAATAGATATTTATTAAAATCAGTGGGATAAATATCCCAATGTTTGCTAATTAGATTTTTAGGGAATAGAGTTTTTGCTAGTTCGTAGGAAGCTTTCATTTTTTTCAAAACCCTTTCTATAGAATTTGATTTAAATTTCTAGTTTTGTAATCGCCGCTTTATTAGGCGGGGGTATTAAATTCATTATTTCCTTATCTATATGCTCGCATTAAATTATTTACAAATCTATATTTCCCTTTATTTACCAGTCGATTTTGAATAATTGTAGCAAAATATTAAACTTCTGTTTTTTACAAATTTTTGAGGTCACCATTTCTTATTAACTGTGTTAATCTGTAAGCTATCATTTGAGGCAAATTTTAGTCGACCAGCAGAAAACTAGTTGACTTTTGTGGTTGATTTCCCGCCATTTATCTAAAGATTTTTTTACCTTAAGGCTTGAGATTATTTAACAGTCATTGTTTTTCCAGTGACAGAACAACTAGGCTGATTATATTTATTATGTTTACAATCTATTAATGATAAACAAAATATTCAAAACTCTGAACAAATCATTAAAATATGACGTTAAGTGGAGCCTTTATTGATCGGAGAATAAGTATAATACTAGTCTGTAGACGTTAAGGCAGGATTTGTCTACAACTTAGTAGTAGCTATCATAACAAACAAGAACTTTGGTATAAAAATGTTAAATCTATACAAGTTTTTCTGTTACTTTAACTACCCTTTTTGGGTTCTGGTTTTAGCTATGAGAAGATTTAAAGGAAAAGAGCATAAATTAAGATATAGAGAAAAGCTTGGGTATTTTAAGGAAAATCGTCCAAAAAAGGATTTAATTTGGATAAACGCTTTAGGTTTAGGTGAAACTCTGTCTTTGACACTATTTCTAGAAGAGTTATCTCAAGTTTTTTCGGACCATACAATTCTAATCACTAGCTCTACATTGCAATCCAAAGTTGCGCTGGAAAAAATTCCACTAAGTTCAAACATAATTCATCAGTTTGCTCCTGTAGATAATTACTATGTACTTAATAGCTTTCTAGACTATTGGAAGCCACAAATGGCTTTATTTTCTGAGCTAGATATTTGGCCTCTTAGAACCAACAAGGTGAAAGAAAGAAAGATCCCGCTTCTGTTGATTAATGCAAGGATGAATGCAAAGAAGAAAATTTCAAGAAGACGTTTGGGGAATCTATTTACAGAGCCACTTAAAGAATTTGATCATATTTTTTTACAAGATCAATCATCAAAATCACATTTTATTGATTTTGGTGTTAGTGAAGACAAGATTACAGTGAATGGACCATTAAAATTGGCTGGAACAATATTTCCAGATACGGGCGTTATAGAAGAAAGATTAAAAATATTGTTTAAGGACAAATTAATTTGGGTTGCCGCATCATTACACGATAGTGAAGAAAATGAAATTTTACAGGCCTACAAAATAGCAAAATCCCATCTGCCAAACTTAGTTTTAATAATGATACCAAGGTCCGTAGAACTAAGTATAAATACAATGAAAAAAGCTTCGCGCTTTTCTAAATCAGTTATAGCAAGAAGCAATGACAGCGATTTGCCAAAAGAAGACACAGAAATTGTAGTTATAAATCGAGTTGGCGAGCTTGGATTATGGTACAAATTGGCGTTTATTTCGTTTATAGGTAACTCATTTAATTTTAAAGAAATAAAAGAAGGTAAAAATCCATTTGAGGCCTTGCAGGCAAGCTCTATAGTTATTCATGGTCCTAAAATGCTAGAGCCTGGTTATGGTAAATTGTCTTCAATGGGGATATCCGATATTGTGGAAAATAGGTATGATCTCTCAAGTGCAGTCGTAAGATACTCTGTTGCCAGTCGTAGAGAAGAAAAAATAAAAAGGGGTTTGGATTATATAAAGCGCAATAAGGTAGTGGTGCACAAGCTCATCAGATATATTTTAAAAATATACGATAAAAGGGAGGGTAGATAGGAATGTCTAAAACGCTTATTAAAGTCAATTTATATTTAATAAATATAGTTTTATTTTAGACTAAAACTTTCCTAGCCTGTATTAACCATTAAAGATGTATTATTTAAACCAAATGTTGCTTGGGGATTGTTAGTCAACCATTTGGAACATATATAGGATAAGTTTTATCGGTACGATTTTTAAGAGGCTCTCCTTCAAGAAAAAATTTAAAAATGAACGGATAATGTATCCAAAGGTTTCTCTGAAGGAGGTTTGAATTTTGTGAGATCAATACCTTTAACGGAACTTTTATATTCTTCCAAAGTGGGTGTTCTTCCTAATATCGCAGAGAGTACCACGACAGGGGTTGAGGCGAGAAGCGATTCTCCTTTTTTATCAGCAGAGTCTTCCACTACCCTACCCTTAAAAAGACGTGTTGATGTTGCAATAACAGTATCGCCTTTTTCAGCCTTCTCCTGGTTTCCCATGCACAGGTTGCATCCTGGTCTCTCTAGATACAATATGTTTTCATATTCAACTCTAGCCGTTAGCTTAGGCTTTTTATCATCAAATTGGAATCCAGCATATTTTTGTAAAATTTCCCAATCTCCTTCATCCTTAAGTTCATCTATAATATTGTAGGTGGGTGCAGCTACCACTAAAGGAGCCTTAAATCTTACATCACCTAATTGTTTTTCAAGATTACGTAACATTTGAGCGACGATTTTCATATCTCCTTTATGAACCATACATGATCCTACAAATCCAAGGTCTACAGATTTTTCTGCCTTGTAATAAGATATTGGTCTGATCGTGTCATGCGTATATCTCTTAGAAATGTCAATATTGCTGACATCTGGGTCAGCAATCATCGGCTCATTAATCTGATTCAAGTCAATTACAACCTCTGCAAAATATTCAGCATCTTTGTCTGGCTTTAGAGCCGGTCTCTCTCCAGATTTAATTTCATTTATTCTTAAAGAAGCTTTGTCGACCAATCCTTTTAAGGTTTGATTTTTATTATCCATCCCTTTTTCAATCATCTTTTCTATTCGCTTTTTGGATATTTCTAGTGACTTTATTAAAACATCGTCATTAGAAATACAAACAGAGGCTTTTGCTTTCATTTCAGCAGTCCAATCAGTGAAAGTGAATGCTTGGTCCGACATTAAAGTACCAATATGAACTTCTATCACACGTCCTTGAAAAACATTATCACCAAATTGTTTTAACATTTGAGCTTGCGTGGAATGAACAACATCTCTGAAATCCATATGGCTTTGCAAATCACCCTTAAAGGTAACCTTTACCGATTCAGGAATTGGCATCGTAGCTTCGCCAGTCGCTAGAGCAAGAGCGACGGTGCCTGAGTCTGCGCCAAACGCTATACCTTTTGACATTCTAGTATGCGAGTCGCCTCCAATGATAATTGCCCAATCATCAATTGTAAGATCATTGAGTACTTTATGTATTACATCGGTCATTGAATGAAAAACGCCTTTTGGGTCTCGGGCTGTGATGAGGCCAAAGTCGTGCATGAATTGCATTAGTCTAGGAATATTATTTTGGGCTTTTATGTCCCATACAGAAGCTGTATGACACCCAGACTGATAAGCTGCATCAAGTGATGGGGATATAACAGTAGCAGCCATGGCCTCTAACTCTTGTGCTGTCATAAGCCCAGTAGTATCCTGTGATCCAACAATATTTACTTTTACTCGAACATCTGAACCCGCGAAAAGATGTTTATTGCTTTTAATACCAACGGCATTTTTATTAAATATCTTTTCAACTGCTGTGAGGCCTTGTCCTTTAATACTGATTTCTTTAGGTGTGGCATATACCTTAACAGGATCTTTATTTAAAACATGACTTGCAAAATTCTGAAGTTTCTTCCCAAAAACCACAGAATAGGATCCTCCAGCTTTCATAAACTCCACCTTTTGACTCGTAAAAGATGAGCTTATATCTACTAATTCCTTATTCTCGTCATTGTCATAAAGCTTCTTTGTTTTAGTATTAATTGTAAATACCGTCCCAGTTTCAACAGAGTACAATTGTTCCAAAATGGGCTCGCCATCATTATTTAGAATTATGTTTCCATCAGCATCTTTCTTTTTAACCCAATTTTTGAGATCGATTCCAATGCCTCCAGTTACCCCAACAGTAGTAAGAAAAATTGGTGATATGCCATTGGTGCCGGCAACGATTGGGGCTACGTTTACATAAGGAATGTAAGAGCTGGCCTTTTTACCTGTCCAAAGGGCAACATTATTCACACCTGACATTCTGGAAGAGCCAACTCCCATTGTACCCTTCTCGGCAACAAGCATGACGCTTTTATCGGGATGAGCTAACTTTAGTTGGGAGATTTCATTTTGCGCCTGTTTGGATATAAAACATTGCCCATGAAGTTCTCTATCTGACCGAGAGTGCGCTTGATTTCCGGGTGACAGTAAGTCAGTAGAAATATCACCTTCAGCCGCAATATAGGTTACGACTTTTATTTTTTCAGGTATTGAATCAAGCTTTGTGAAAAATTCTGCCTCTGAATAACTTTCTAATATATCTTTAGCTATTTTGTTGCCAGCAGAAAATTCTTTCTCAAGCCTATTTGTATCAGCTTCATATAGAAAGACCTGCGTTTTTAACACGGTTGCGGCTTGTTCTGCTATTACAGGATCTTCATCAAAGGCAAGGTCTAAAAGAACTTCTACAGATGGACCCCCTTTCATATGCGATAGCAACTCAAAGGCAAATTTTTGATCAATCTCTTTTATAACTTCGCTATTTAGAATTAGTTTTTTTAAAAATTTTGCTTTGACCGACGCTGCGCCAGTTGTGCCTGGTAAAGTATTGTATATAAAATGATTTACAGCTTCATTCCTATTAGGAGATTCAGGTCCCAAAATTATTTTTATAATTTCTTCTAATAGATTTTCTTGATCGATAGGTTTTGGACCAAGGCCGAGTTTTGAACGCTCTATTATTTCTTTCAAATAAGCTTCATATAACTCCAAAATTACCCCCTCGTACTATATTTGAAAATTTTTTCAAAGCATTGCTTTACGAAAGAAGATGATATAATTTTTAACATGATGATGCAAGGTTTCGGAGAAAAAAAAGGTTAAAAAATTGTGTTTAAGAAGTAGTCTTAAGAAAAAATGTAAGATAATTTTCTATACTTTTTAGTATTCTATGCAACAATAAGGCATCAAATTGGAGTAGGAGAAATTCAATGAATGAGAACTTACCAGCGCTCGTAAAAAATGGGTCTATCACAATAGAGGAATGGCATACTAGAGTAGATCTCGCTGCTTGCTATAGACTAATGGCACACTTTGGCATGGATGACTTAATTTACAACCATATTTCCGCTAGAGTTCCAGGCCCTGATGAACATTTTCTTTTGAATCCGTTTGGCTTACTTTATGAAGAAATAACTGCTTCAAATCTTGTGAAAGTTGACTTGGATGGAAACATTATCTCAGAAACAGATGATAAAATAAATCCCGCGGGTTTTGTTATACATTCATGTATCCATCGTGAAAGGCCAAATATGCATTGTGTAATTCATACACACACTCCTGCTGGTGTTGGAGTTTCTTGTCAAGAAGAAGGGCTATTACCTTTGAGCCAAACTGGGCTACTCTATAAGGATTTGATTGGGTATCATGAGTACGAAGGACTAGCTTTAAACTTAGATGAACAAAAAAGGTTGGTTAAAGATCTGGGCAAAAATAAGCAACTACTTATTTTAAGAAATCATGGGTTACTCACATGTGGACGAACAATACCTGAAGCCTTCGTTATGATGTACTATCTAGAGCAGGCGTGTAAGATCCAGATTTCTGCGCAGGCAGGAAGTCAAGTTAGGCTGCCCAAGCCTGAGGTTCAGGATTTGGTACATCAACAGGCGATGAAAGGTTTTGGCTCAAAGTTAGGAGAGATGGAATTCACAGCGTTGAAGCGAAGATTGTCACGGTTAAGTTCTGATTACACATCTTAAGAAAGGTGTGAAAAAAAATATAAATATTAATTAAGAAATGTTGTGAAATCGTCTAATGGCATGCGCTCACTCACTAGTGTATTTTCACGAGCTTTTGAGGCATAACCTATAGACATTCCTGAAATGATTATCTCATCATTAGGAATTCCCAGCACCCTGTGGACAATGGGCCCAAATTCACACCAAGCTTGTTGGGGGCACGTTTCCAGACCCTTACCCCTCGCAAGTATCATGATGTTTTGCATAAACATCCCAACATCTAACCATGATCCATATAAGAGCTCTCGATCCATACGAAAAAAAAGCCCAACTGGGGCGCCAAAAAATTCGAAGTTACGTAACATAGCCGCTTTTCTTGCAGGGTAGTCATCTCTTTCTATTCCATATAGTTCATAGAGTGCGTAACCAACTGCTCTTTTTCTAGACATGTATGGTTCTTTCAATTTAGGTGGCATATATTCATATTCCAGAGTGGCATCACCTGTCTCTGCGGCCTCTAAAACCGCATTTGTTAATTTCTTCTTAGTCTCTCCTGTCACACATGTCACTTTCCACGGTTGAGTGTTCGTACCAGAAGGTGCTCTTGAAGCGTCCTTAATTATATCCTTAAGGATGTCAATGCTTACATCGTCAGATAAAAAATTCCTTTTGGAGGATCTTTCGCGAACAATTTTGCTAATTAAATGATATAAAGCGGATAAATCATTATTATTTTCCATTATTATTTTCCTTTAAGATTTCTTTTTTACGTTGCTCTCTAAGTAAAAAACGCTGAATTTTCCCACTGGGTGTCTTTTGTAATTCTCCAACATAAGTTATATGCCTTGGAAAGGCATGAGCGGCAAATTTTGTTTTTACCCACTTTTGAAGGTCTTTGGTAAGTTGCTCACTTTTTTCTATTCCAGGCATTAAAACCACAAAAGCCTCAATTACCTCACCCCTTACTTGATCTGGTGTGGCAATGACAGCACATTCTGCGACTGCATCATGAGTACTTAGAGCTGACTCAACTTCAAATGGCCCAATTCTATAGCCAGCCATAATAATAACATCATCATCTCTAGTAGAAAAGTAGAAGTAACCATCTTTATCAACTGATCCGGTATCTCCGGTTAAATAATATTTTCCATCTTTTGAAAATTTCTCGGCACTTTTTTTCGGATTTCCTATGTAACCTGAAAACCAAGAAAATGGGCTCTTATCAATAATAAAGGCAACCCGACCAGGAGTATCTGTTTTTTCAGGTACATCATCATCATTTTTCAAAACAGTAGCTGACCAACCTGGCATCACCTTACCCATCGAACCATTGCGCAAATTTGTTTTGAGTTCTGGATGATGATGGTTATTGATAACCATACTAGTTTCTGTCTGACCATAATGATCATGTACAGAAAGGCCAAAGAAAGATTTTGCCCATTCATTGATCTCAGGCGTTAACGGCTCTCCTGCGCTTGATAGACACCGTAGATTGTGGCCGCTTGAAATTTCTATCCCATCAGCGCGCAGTGACCGATACACCGTAGGTGCAGCAGCAAAATTTGTAACATTATGCTTTTCAATTATATCGATGGTAGTTTGGGCGTTGAAGCCACCTTCAAATAAAATTGCCGGAGAGCCAGTGGTTAAAGTCGCAAGAATACCACAATATAACCCATAGGCCCAACCAGGATCGGCAGCATTCCAAAAGACATCCGTTTGCCTTAAATCAAAAGCAAATTCTGCATACGCTTCTATACATGCAAGAGCTTTCACAGGAAGACAAACTCCTTTTGGTTCACCCGTCGTTCCAGATGTAAAAATATGAATAATTGGTGTCTCTGGATCTAAGTTTGCCTCATCCCCTAAAGGCGTGTTATCAGCTAACAGATCCTCCCATCTATGTGCCCAATTTGGTGTTTTATCAAAGCTTGCTGTAGTAATAACGTCAAGTTTGCCCTTTATTGAGAATTCATCCGATGGTTTAAGTTTTGCCTGTTGTTTCTGGTCACAGAAGATAATTTTAGAATTGCTTCCATTTACTCTAAGTGTTATCGCAGGTGTAGAGAAAGCAGTAAATAACGGTACATGCACAGCACCTATTCTCCAGATCGCTAATAGAGTAATAATGTACTCTTTACTTTTTCCCATTAAAGTGGCAATTCTATCACCTTTTTTAATTCCTCTTTTTTTCAATCCATTCGCAATTAAAGTGGATTGGGTTTTAAGCTCCCCATATGAAAGATCATGTTCCTCCATACTCTCATTTATTATTTTATAAACTAGCTTATTTGATGGATATTGATCACATAATAGTCGCTCAATGCGATTAGAGGGGTTTGAATATTTATCAATTAACTCGCTAACTCTTTGGGACATATTTTCGCTGGCATCCATTTATTTAACCTATCAATGATTTAGAAAAAATTATAATGATATGATATATAAAATGATTTTGTAATGGAAGAAAAACGCAGACTAACCGTGGTCTGCACGAGCTTATTAAGGAGCTAACCTTTTGACGTATGAGGAAATACGTTCTATTAACATGATAACTAGAGCAAAAATCGTGCCTAATATAAGAAATTGAGGAAGATTTCTAAATGAAGGTAATAAGCAAGTATTTATATATCGAATTATTAAAACCATTTTTAATATTCTCGTTCACATTCATTGGTATATTATGGTTGGTTCAAATTCTTCCAAAGCTTGAGAGTTTAGTTTTAAATAAGCAACCACTTGGCACATTTTTTAATGTAGCAATGCATACGATCCCTCAGGTTGCCTATTTTGTGATACCAGTTGCTGCTTTTTTTTCAACTATCTATGCTATAAACAAACTTCTGTTAGAAACTGAAATTGTAGCTATCAGTAGCTCAGGCTTTTCCTTTCTTTTTTTTACAAAAATAATTTTCCTATTTGGGTTAACTGTAAGTTTAATCCTATTTTTTATTACTTTTTTTGTGCTGCCAAAAAGCGCATTTAAACTGCAGTCTATTTTTTTTAATATAGAACAAAATTTCGCCATAAAATTTATCGATAGTGGAAAGTTTTTACATCCAATATCCGGCGTTACTATTTATGTTAGAGACAAAGTTGAGGAAAATCAAATGACAGGAGTTTTTGTCTTTGATGATCGAAATGAGAATTATTCATTATTATATTCTGCAAAGGAAGCTGCTATTAGGGATAACGATAATATTAGAGATTTAATTATGCAAGATGGCGAGCTACAAATTGAGTCTAAAGATGAAAGCAGCATAGTGTCTGTGAGATTTGAGAGATTTGGAATTAACTTAAATTCTTTCATACCTGAAACTCAGTATTATTTGGCTTCACCATCCGATGTTTCGCCAATAACTGGAATTATGAAATCTCAAGAACTTGCTGAATTAACTGAATATTCGACATCTGAATATTTAGCGGAGAGCCACATGAAGCTAGCATCGATATTGTCTCCGATAGCACTATGCATGCTAGCAGGGTTAGCTCTTATAGTGTTCAATAGTGAAAGATATAGAACCACTGTTATTGTTATTTTCCTGTCTATGGTCGCTTTAGTGATGCAAGTTGCCATTATTTCATTGAAATCACTACTTGTTCTTAATGCAGATGTATTTTTTCTTATTTACCTTCCACCTTTAATTGTTCTTGTGGGCATATTATTAATTATTAATTTAAAAGATTCCTTTTCTTAAAGTGAAAAGTAAAAGAAATCATCGAAAAATAGCCATCTTTTTTAAAGTTGCAGAGAACATCAATTATTGAAATTAGGAGGAAATTCAAATAAGTTCTATCGATGCTATTAAAAGAAGTTAGGTCAGCTGGATTAATCGTCGCATATGTAGGATTGTTCTTTTCCTTCCTCATGCTAATCCCATGGGTGACCTCTGTGCTTACCGGTTGGGAAGGAGGAAAGTCTTTTCTTTGGTCAGGTTCAATGGCTGCGATTTTTTGTATTTTGGTAGTAATAGCCTGTTTTGGTGACCAACCGAAAATTACACCGAGATTTGGAATATTGGTGGTTAATATGCTGTGGTTTTTGTTACCGATTTTGTGTGCAATTCCGTTAGCAAATTCTTCAGCTAACTTAAGTTTCGTAGATGCTTTATTTGAAGCAACTTCAGGGCTTACGACAACGGGGTCAACCATAATGACAGATATATTGAGCTATGATCGTCCAATTCTTTTATGGAGAGCTTTAATGCAATGGGTTGGAGGCCTAGGTATTCTTTCATTAGGGCTTATTTTACTTCCGTTTTTGAGGATTGGTGGAATGCAGTTATTTAAGATGGAAAGCTCGGATAGATCAGATAAGCCTCTGCCAAGGTTAGTAGAGATCTCAAGATCAATAATTATTATTTACGTGATCTTATCTTTAGCGTGCGTTGTTTCTTACCTTTTCGTTGGGTTGGCCCCATTCGATGCACTAACTCATGGTATGACTACTGTCGCCACCGGTGGTTTTTCAACCCATGATGAGTCGCTTGGTTACTATGATAGTTCGTCCGTTCTCTGGGTTGCTATTATTTTTATGATAGTTGGAGGGTTACCTTTTAGTGTGTTTGTAGCAATTTTTTTTACGCGAAATATTCCCAAGTTAGACCCACAGGTGTTGACCTTCATATTAATTATTCTTTTTTCTTGTTCATTATTGATAATCTACCAAAACGGCGAGCAAACAAAATCAATCTACATAAACACGGAATATATTTTCAATGTAGTTTCCATAGTAACGACTACTGGATATTCTAGTGGTGACTTTATGAATTATGGCTCCTTGGGTCCTATCTTGTTTTTCTTTTTAATATTTATCGGAGGTTGCGCCGGTTCAACTGCTGGAGGGATAAAGGTATATAGATTCATCGTGCTTGGACAAGTAATAAAAACATCCCTAAGGCAACTAATTTATTCAAAGGGCGTCTTTCTTTTAAGGTATGGCAACAAGCTCGTTGACCAAGATATTTATCGCTCGACAGTAACAATGATTTGTTGTTTTTTTGCATGCCTCATCTTAGTAACGTTAAGTCTGGCTTTTTGTGGACTAGACTTTGTTACTTCCTTATCCGGAGCCACTACAGCATTAGCAAATGTTGGCCCTGGCATAGGTGAAATAATTGGTCCATCAGGAAGTTTCAAAACTCTGGATAACATTGAAAAATACATTTTAATTTTAGCAATGATTTTAGGAAGGCTTGAGCTTCTCGTAGCGATGGCGTTTTTTCTACCTATTTTTTGGAAACAATAAATTATCAATCTTTACCTAGAGCAGGTATGTTAGCAAAGTGAAACAATGCTTCAGGGTTAGCTAAAGCTTCTTTATTCTTAATTTCTTTTCCATGCACGATGTCTCTAACTGCGAGCTCTGTTATTTTTCCAGACCGCGTTCTAGGGATATCTGGGACAGCAATTAATTTTGCTGGAACATGTCGTGGAGTAAGATTTGTTTTTATCTGGTTAACTACTTTTTCCTCAAGTTGTTGTGTCAACCTAAAGTCACTTTTTAATTTTAAAAATAAAACTATCCTGACGTCTTTGTTCCAGTTCTGTGCTATTACAAGACACTCAACAATCTCGTCGAGTTTTTCGACTGTATTGTAAATCTCAGCGGTTCCAATTCTTACTCCGCCTGGATTCAGAGTCGCATCAGATCTTCCATAAATGACTATTGTGCCACGCTCAGTAATTTTGGCCCAATCTCCATGACACCAAATGCCCAAAAATTTTTCGAAATATGCTTCTTTATATTTAAAATCATTTTGATCATTCCAAAACTTTATTGGCATTGACGGAAATGGGGTTTTGCATACCAATTCACCCTCTTTGTTAACCAAGCTTTTTCCAACTTCATTAAAAATATCGACGTCCATTCCCAATGCTCTGCATTGAATTTCTCCTTTAGTCACCGGGCTTAAAGGGTTACTTAAGACAAAACAACTTAGAAGATCTGTTCCGCCGGAAATCGATGCAATTTGCACATCGGACTTTATATTTTTCAAAATATAATCGTAGCTATCGGGACTAAGTGGAGATCCGGTTGAACAGATTGTTACCAGATTAAGGAGCTGAAATTGTTTCTTAGGAACTATACTTGATTTTGATAGTGCATCAATATACTTTGCTGATGTACCGAATATGTTCACCTCTGATTTTTCAGCTATTTTCCATAGGTGTTCGGGATTTGGATAAAATGGACTACCTTCATAGAGAACTATAGAGCTTTTGCAAAATAGGGAACCGACCAACCAGTTCCACATCATCCAACCACAAGTTGTAAAATAGAACATTTTCTGCTTTTCACTTAAATTTATATGGAGCAAGTGTTCTTTTGCGTGTTGAATAAGAACGCCGCCTATACTGTGTGTTATGCATTTAGGTTTTCCAGTGGTACCAGATGAAAAAACAATATATAGCGGGTCGTTAAATTCACATATAACATATTTCTCCAAAATGTCTGACTGAAACACAATGTTAAAATTTTGAAACTCTACAATGTCTTTGGTAGAACTAATATATTCAACTACAAGTATATGTTCTAAAGAGGGAAGGCGCTTAGAAATTGTTTTAATATCCTCTGATCTATCAATCACCTTTCCATTATAAAGGTAGCCATTTGCGGCAATCATAATTTTAGGCTCTATTTGTTCAAAGCGGTCTATGACTCCCTCAACGCCGAAATCGCTCGAACACGAAGAAAAAATAGCTCCTAAAGCAGAAGTGGCGAGCATCGTAATAATTGTTTCAGAACAGTTGGGCATGTATGCGCAGACCCGATCCCCTTTTTTGACTCCTTCACTTTTCATCCAGCCAGCCATTTTAAGGACCTTACTTTCGAGTTCTGTTCTGGTTAACGTATTGGAGAACCCATCTTCTCTAAA
Organism: uncultured Alphaproteobacteria bacterium; assembly: GCA_902524655.1. Taxonomy (GTDB): domain Bacteria; phylum Pseudomonadota; class Alphaproteobacteria; order Rhodobacterales; family Rhodobacteraceae; genus CACIJG01. Next base: position 13,208 of record CABZEG010000034.1, read on the forward strand.
CTCCTCTATAGCCATTGATTTATCTGCTGCTCGGAGAAGATTTTCTGCATAGTTTAGTGTGGCATCTGGAAAAAACCTTGCACCGGGCATTCGTGCAAGGTTTTTAGAAATCCTGGTGCCCTTATTTCCTTTTATTTCAGAAAAATCCCATATTAAAGACCAAAAACTTTCAACATTGTTAACTGACCAGTTCCAAATATCATGATACTCTTTTTTTATCGATTTTAAGTATTTTTGATTCACAAGTTCAATGAACCGAGATAGGTTGCTTGACTCTTTAATTTCATTACTCGGTTGCCAAATGATTTCAGGATTATCCATTTAGAGGCCTCTTAATATTTTAACAAATTCACTGGGGTCACTTATTATGTAGTCTGCACGCGCTTGCTTTAGTTCTTCTTAATCATTATAGCGCAACATAACTCCAATTATAAACGCTTTTGAATTTTCTACTTTAAGCATTTTTAGGGAGCGTCACACTAACATTGATAGTTAAAAATAATAAGGAAGCAAACACCGAAAATGCAGCAAAAAATTTGAACTGATGATCAATGAGATAGCCTAAGTCTATAAAATAACCACTTAAAACAGGTCCTACAGCAGAACTGAAAACCATAATGGTTACTCCAACCGTACGCACTGACCCCAAATATAAAGATCCGAAGAATTCTGGGAAAAAAGTTCCATATACTACGATGTATGCCCCCGCGCTTAAGCCTAATAGAATAAAGATAAGGAGTAATTCCGAGTAACTTGTAGCGATAGACAAGAGTAATAACCCTGAGATGAGAGGAATAAGAAAAACAGGCAGAATAATTTTTGTGGAAAGCTTATCAACCAAATAACCGATTAAATACAAAGAAAAAAGAGTTGCGGCTGAATAGGCTGGAATAAATAGTACATATTTTGAAAGATCCCAACTTTTTATTTCCACTAAATGAACTTGGTGGAAGAAAAGGGTTGTTGTAATCATGGGAGAAGTCATTAGCCCCGGCACTGCTGCCCAAAAAACCCAACTCCTTAACATCTCGGATCGCTTCCATGATTTTTTCAACATCCCTACCTGCTGATTTTCTTTCTGTGGCTTAGTGCTCGAGTTTCGCTCTGTTTTAGCAAGAAACCTAACTGAGGCCAATATTAGTGTACTCATTATTATCGATACATACCAGCTGACCTGCCAACTAAGAAGGCCTATTAAAGCAACGAATATTGTGGGCATTATAGCTTCTGCAAGAGTGTAACCAGAGTTTGCAACGGCAACTGCCTTCCCCTTATTTTTAAAAAACCATTTGCCACAAAAGACCATTGATATGTGACCAAGCATTCCTTGACCAAAAAAACGGAGGCCTAGAATAATAAAAACTAGCCCCCATGTAGAAGTATTGTTTGCCATTAAAAATACAAAAATAATCAATCCAAAAATAACCAACGTGCTCAGTCTTTTAGCTGAAATTCTATCTGCATAACCACCCACAAAGAGGATTAGCATTGCTGAAGATAAAGTTGCGCAAGAGTAGATGAGTCCCCATTGACCATGAGTTAACTCGAAACTAGCCCTTATTTCTCCCGAGTATAATGAAATGAAGAAAGTCTGACCAAAAGCAGAACAAAAAGTAAGAATAAATACCACATAGAGCCAGCGTAAATTTTTTATATAAAAATCTATATTGATCATTGAACTTGTCAGTTAAAAGCTTGTATTCTTTAATAACAATAGTCGTACTCGTGAAACAATAATAGGAAAGAATTAAATGTCAGAAATTATAAAAGTAGAGCATTTAACAGACCACATAGTCGAGGTTTTAATTAATAGACCAGAAAATTATAACACATTTAATACAAAACTCAGGTTAAGACTTGGTGAAAAATTGAGGAAAATTGATCAAAATAAAGATACGAGAATAGTGATATTGAGAGGAGAGGGTCCTGGTTTCTGTGCTGGCGCCGATTTAAATGACGGAGGCCAAATGCCTCCTTCAAAACAGCTTTTAGATGAGTATTTTCCCATATTTGAAATAATCTCAAAAAGTCAAAAACTTTTCATAGCTGCCGTACATGGATCAGCAGCTGGAATAGGAACGGCTTTAGCAATGAATTGTGATTTTACGGTGATGGCGGCTTCCTCTCGTATTTCAATGGTCTTTTCTAATATTGGCTTGGTACCTGATGGAGGAGCAACCTATCTTCTCCAAAAATCTCTTGGTTATAGAAAAGCTTTAGAGGTAATTGTTTCGGGTAGCCATTTATCTTCGGAGGAATGTCTAAACTATGGATTGGCAAATAAAATATTTCAGGATGGCAGCTTTATTGATGACGTAAGAAGCTGGGCTGAAGAATTATCGCAAAGATCGCCTCTAGCGGCATCTGCTGCAAAGCAAGTAATGCGTGAAGATACTTTTAAAGCTTACTGTGATAGATTCAACCATGAAGCGAGAGAACAAGATAATTTAATGCTGAGCAACGATTTTAAAGCTGCTGTAGAGTCTTTTTTTAAAAAAGAAAAACCGATTTTTACAGGGACTTAGTGTGACTTCGGTCTCAAAGGGAATTAATCTCTTTGGCAATTTTTGCACTTGAAACTTCGTGGATCAAATGGCCCTCACTTTTAAAAAGCTTTATTTTAGCGTTAAATGCTTTTTTGTGAGCTCTTACGGATGTTTTATAATTTACAATCCCATCGTGCATGCCGGCTAAAAAAAGAGTTGGAACAGTGACTTTTTTAAATTTTTTTTCAATATCGCCGATATTCCAATTGGAAATGAATGCCAGAGTGCCGGTAACATGGTCCTCATCAGTCATGAGTTTCATATAGTAGTCAATATTTTTAATAGTAAGATTGCTCCCAGATATTGAAAGGAATTTTCTAAGACTTGTTTCGGCACTGTTAAAAAGCCTTATCCAATATTTAGTTAAAGGGCTTGCATAAAACACTCGTGCCATTAATGGAAAAATCGTTCCAGCTGGACCTTCAAATTTCTCCAGCGCACCATTTATAAGAACTATGGATGATAGTGGTCCCTCGTAGATAACGGATAAGGACAAAACGATTACTGCACCGATAGAGTGACCTACAAAGACGTTTGGTTTAATTTTTAATGACTCAAAAAGAAGTATCAAATCCCTTACAATAGTATCGTGTTGAGGTCGTATTCCTTTTTTTATCTTTGAGAATCTATGTCCAGGTAGGTCAACCGCTAAAACTTGAAACTCATGAAGTTTTGGTATCAGATTGGCCCAAGAATGAGAAGAAGCTCCAGCTCCATGAATTAGGAGTATAATAGGGTTACCTGGTTTCCCAATTAATTGATAATGCCAAACAAAATTATCGGTCTCAAGAAACTTACTATATTCGGAGTATGGCCAAAAACTATTTAGAGCTTCATTAACCATCTCTATGCTCTATATCGATTGCTGAACTGCTTTTGAAATACTTCTGGAATTAGCCATTGGCAATTGAAAATAATGGCCGTTTAGTTCTCTCGCAAGTTCATCAGCCAATGGTGTTTTTCTTCTAGAAGTATCAATAAAGATATTATTGATAGCGTTTCGTTTTATTAATGATGCTATATAGGTTGTATCCTCAAAAGCCTTAACACGGTCTCCCACTCCATCAAGCGATATGTTTCCCCTACCGTCAGATAACAGGATAATAATAGGTTTTATACTTCGGGATCTAGCGTTATCAGCCATATTAAATGCTTCGAGTAGACCATTAGCCAAAGGTGTAGCACCACCTCCAGGCATTGAACTTAATTTTTTCTTAGCAGTTACAAGAGATTTTGTAGGCAATAGTAAAGGATCAGCTTTCAATCCACTAAAAGAAATTAGAGCAACATTATCTCGCTTTGCATAAGCATCGGATAATAATATCTCCACAGCACCCTTTGCTTCATTTAACCGCCCGATAGCATTAGAGCCGGAGGCATCAACTAAAAATATTAAGAGTCTTTCAGACTGCTTCTCAAATCTTTTTATCATAATGTCTCGTGGATAAATGCTTATTTTTCTATTTTTTGTAATAGAAGAAGACCTTAGTTTTTGCCAGGGGATAGCCCTTGTAAGTGTTCCAATCAAATCAATTCTTTTGTCAGAAGAATATTCTCTATTAATTGAAGGGATAGGGCGGCCTGCAGAGAAATTAATGTTTCTTTCTCCAGATCCTGCTGGTTCTCCAAAACTAATAGATTGAGAATTTTTTGACAAAAGGCTCTCAATGAGGTTGCCTGGGAGAGAGATTTTAAGAGCGTCTATCAGCATTTTCTTGTCTTCACCATTTAGTTCTGAGCTGTTTGGTTTACTTTCATTATCATCCCTTAATTGTTCTTCCTTGGATACTTTTTCTTTTTTCTCTTGGTTAAATTCGGGAATTTGTTTTGCCTTATGTATCATGGAAAGAGAAATAGCTAGGTTTATGTCTTGTTTGGAAACAGTCTTTCCCATTTTATAAGCACATATCGCCTTAGCAACTTTTAGGGTGCTGAAAATCGTTTGCATATTGGAAATAGAAAGCATTTCGGCGGACGCGATTAAGTAATCATGAATTTTTTCATTGACTTCTACTGTCACTAGATTTTCTCTAGCCTGTGCAATTTTTCTCCTATTCATAGAAATTTTTTTCAAATCCTTATATCTTGTTCCATCTAGATTTATAGAAAAAATAAGATAGTCGGAAAGATTTGCTCTGGGCACTTCGTTACTTTCGCTTTCGTCTAATGCAATAAAGAATTTGTTGTTATTGTTCTTAATTTTGTTTCTCAAAAATGTAGCTAGACCTTTTTCCATTTTTTCAGTGTTGGTTAAAATTAAAGCGATGTTGTCGGATAAGAATATATCTTCGTTATATTTTGGCATACCGAAGGTTAGCGTATCGATCATGTTAATGTTTCTGGCAAAGTCGGTTGGATTTTGAAAGGGATAAATTTTTTTCAATCGTTTTGGTTTTAATAGGGATAAGAGGTTCGATAGAAAAACCTCTCTTAAGGTTGAATAGTTAGCCTTTACAGATAAAGAACCAAGAGAGGGATCGATACTACTAATTGTTAATATGCCCTGAATGAGAGCATTTACATCGAGCTCATGCTCAAGAAAGTCAATTTTATTTGCCATCTATAAGTTCATTGACTTTTCTTTTCACGCGTACCTCTGAACTTGTATCATCCAATGGATCCCTTCTCAGTCTATGGCTAAGAGTGTAAATAGCTATCTCTCTAATATCCTCTAAAGTTGGCTTTGTTGTCTCATTAAGTGCACAGAGTGCTCTTAAAGCCCTCAAAAGTGTTAGTTCTCCCCTCAATCCATCAGAGCCCACCGCGATACAAATTTCAGCACACTTTGATAAAATACTATCGTCAAGCTTAATATTATCTAGAGTATTTTTCGCGTGAATTATTTTTTTTTGAATTGTTAAATCTTTCCGTCTCCACTTCCGTAAAAAAGCTTGAGGATCTCTTTCAAACTCATCTCTTCTTTTAATCACTTCAATTCTTTGCGATATTTCAGAGGGGGAACCCACATTTACTGAGAAACCAAATCTATCAAGTAGCTGCGGTCTGAGTTCACCCTCTTCGGGATTCCCGGAACCAATTAAGACAAATTTTGATGAGTGTCTTATCGATATTCCATCCCTTTCGACTAGGTTTTCTCCTGATGCGGCAACGTCTAAAAGCAGATCAACGATATGATCCTCTAGCAAGTTGACCTCATCTATATAAAGGAAGCCACTATTTGCTTTGGCTAACAAGCCTGGTTCAAACACTTTCCGGCCCTCAGTTAAAGCGATTTCTAAATTTAGTGCTCCAACAACTCTGTCTTCTGTTGACCCTAATGGAAGATCTATAACAGGGGTTGAACGTTCTTCAAACTCAAGAGACTTCTTTTTTTTACACTGATCGCATAGATTAAATGAATTCTGGCAATTAAAGGAGCAATCTATTACAAAATTTTGCTTTGGTAATAATCCCGCGAGTGATCTAACAATGGTTGATTTCCCAGTGCCTCGATCTCCAAAAACTAGTACGCCTCCAATTGATGGATCGATTGCTGTCAAAATTAGAGCAAGCTTCATTTGTTCTTGTCCAACTATTGCTGAGAATGGAAAATACTTATTCACTTGCTTCCTTATTTATTTTTATTTCTGGCCATTGGCCAATTTGTTTGTCTATTGCAAATCTTGCATAGAGTTCCTCTTTAAACCAATTGTTTTCCCTTACAGCTTTGATGGCTTCCTTGTGAGGCCCATGATTTCTAGCAAATTGATCCATGCTTTCTTGACTTGGCCATATTGAGAAGGTGACTTGGTGAAACCATGGAATTTCTCCTAAGCCGATTTTAAATAAAACATTTCTATTGAGCCCAATTGTTTTTGATATATCTGGCACTCTTTTCCAAAACTTTAAAAGGATACTTGTTTTTATTGTTGCTCTTGTAAGCGCTACTACAGGAAATGTTTGATCGAGGTTATCTGTAATTTCAAACGGGTTTCTTTTGTCCCAACTGCCCCAAGATCTGGTAGGTTTTAGATATAGTGTCCAGTTTTCTTTCGATCTATTTTTATATTGTTTGAAAATTGATGAGTTGGCTATATTTTGATCCGCATCGGTCACACTATCCCATACTGCCATGATAGCATAAACATTAGGGTTTAATACAGGGGTAAAGCCTTCCCCCACTCCACTTCCAAAAAGTTTATAAAATTGCAGGCCTTTCATCCTTCTCATATATAAATGTGAAAACCCCATATGGGAAAAAGCCCATAGTTTGCCAAATATGGACTGGAACCTAAAAAAACTTATGGTAATTGTTTTAATTATCTACTCCAAAATGGCTCAGTCAATTCAAAGCATATTTTTTATTAAAAATATTGTCAAAAAAAACTGACATGTTTAAGATCAGATATGTTGAAAAAGACCGACGAAACGTACTTTGATGGTGAGAGAGAAGTGGAAAAGCCTTCTGTTGCCATTATTGGAGCTGGATTTGGAGGCTTGTCTGCGGCAATGCTTCTCTCTGAAAAAGGGTATCATGTCCACGTTTTTGATAGATTGCAAACTGTTGGTGGTCGTGGGTCATCCAAAACTCAAGAGGGGCATAGATTTGATCTAGGTCCAACAATTTTGACTTTACCAAAAAACTTTGAAGAACTTTGGAAGAGATGTGGGGATGATCTAAGTCAACATGTAAAAATAGAAAAGCTAAACCCATATTATGATTTGATATTCGAAGATAATGATGTTCTTTCAGTTTCTGGCAACAAATCAAATTTTGAGGCTCAAATTAAAAAATTTGCACCGAATGATCTCAAAGGATATCGAAAGTTCATGCGTTTGTCAGAAAGGCAATATAATTTCGCGTTTTCAAAAAAGGGCTCAATGGGAAGAAGCCCCATGCATAGACTATGGGATACTCTAAAGGTTCTTCCAATTTTTGCTCTTCTAAGAGCAGATAGGTCAGTTTATAAAAGTGCTGCGAGCTATGTATCCAACTCAAAGCTTAGGTTTGCGTTAAGTTTTCATCCACTTTTTGTAGGTGGAAATCCCTTTACTGTTACGTCTATGTGGGGTTTGGTTAATTATTTGGAACACAGATTCGGTGTTTACTACATTCATGGAGGAGCTCAAGCTATGGCGAATAAAATGGCAGAAAAAATAAAATCCTCAGGGGGCCAGGTAACACTCAATACAACAGTTAATAAAATTTTAACAAAAGAAAACAGAGCGATTGGGGTCCAGCTGGAGTCTGGAGAAAAAATAAGTGCGGATTATGTAGTATCAAACGCAGATCTTCAGAATACATATGATGGTTTATTAGGACACAAAAAGAAGAAAAGATGGACCAAACATAAATTAGACGCGAAGAATTGGTCAATGAGTCTCTTTGTTTGGCATTTTGGTACATCAAAAACGAGATCAAAGTGGAAGAATGTTGGGCATCATACAATTTTGGTGGGACCCAATTATGAAAAAGAAGTTAATGATATTTTTATAAGAGGCGCGTTGCCTAAGGAAATGAGTTTATATGTGCACAGACCTTCTGTTACTGATCAAACTTGTGCTCCAAAAGGAGATGATACTTTTTATGTATTGGCTTGCGTTCCAAACTTAAGTTTCAAGACAGATATTGATTGGAAAAAAATTAGAAAAAATTATAAGAAAAAAATACTCAATGTTTTAGAGAGAAGACTTTTGCCTGGTTTAGCCCAATCGTTAAAAACGGAGTATGTTATGACTCCGCTTGATTTTAAAGAAAGATATTTGAGCCATTTTGGAAGTGGTTTTTCTTTGGAACCTCAAATGTTTCAAAGCGCCTATTTTAGACCTCACAATAGATCAGAAGAACTTGATAATCTCTTTCTTGTTGGCGCTGGTACGCATCCTGGGCCAGGATTGCCGGGTGTATTAGCATCTGCAGAAATACTAGATGAGATTCTTCCGGATTTGAAAAAGGTTGCGCATAAAAAAGTTTATTCCACCAATAAGAAAGTAATGCAGGTTTAATTAAATGTATAAACAAGAAGATCTGGAAACCTGTTACGAAATAATAAAAAAAGGGTCCCACTCTTTTTATGCTGCTTCAAAAATTCTTCCCAAAAAAGTACGCGACTCTGCAATTGTTTTGTATTCATTTTGTCGAATAGTCGATGATGCAATTGATGATAGTCAAGCAAAAGTGCTATCGTTAAAAAAGCTCTTTGTTAGACTTGAAAAAGTCTATTTGGGAAAACCCGAAAATCACGCCTCTGATAGATGTTTTGCAGAACTTGTTAGGTTTTATGAAATGCCAAAGGCACTTCCTATGGCTTTATTAGAAGGAATGCAATGGGATGCTGAAGGGAGAAACTATAAATCTCTTTCAGAGTTACGCTCCTATTGTGCACGAGTTGCATCAACCGTTGGCGTAATGATGTGTGTCCTAATGCGGGTAAGAGATAAAGATATATTAGCACGAGCTTGTGATCTTGGTGTAGCTATGCAACTTACCAACATCGTTAGAGATATAGGCGAAGATGCAAGAAGTGACCGTATATACATTCCTACTGATTGGATGAAGGAAAAAAACTTAGACATAAAAGATTTTCTGACAAGCCCTAAGCCCTCCAAAGAGTTAGCTTCAATAGCAAAACGTTTATTACAAGAAGCAAGTCGATTATACCAGCGTTCAGAATCTGGTCTTTTTGGGTTACCAACTTCTTGTCAGCCAGGAATATATGCAGCCCGTTACATTTATGAAGGTATCGGAGCACATATTGAGTCTGTTCAATATGATAGCATCAACCAGAGAGCAATAACTTCAAAATCTGAAAAGATAACCTTGCTTGCTTTTTCTTTTTTAAAAACCCTTAGTTCTAAAATTTTGCCTGTTTCAGCTATCGTTCATGCCCCCGCTTTAAGAGAAGTAAAATTTCTTGTAAATAGCGCACAGAAGAAAAATTATGGCAATGATATGATTCTTTTTTCTGGCAAAAGACTGATGGACGTTTTAATGGAACTTGAGAAAAATGATAAGAAAAGCATTTATTTATCAACATAGAGAATTTGGATGATGACAGAGTCTATATTCATTTTTTTGTTAGGTTTTTTGGCATGTCTCGCAGCTGGGTCTACTGGTTCTTTGTTCCCAACAGGAGACTGGTATAAATCCCTTAACAAACCTAGTTGGACACCTCCAGACTGGGCGTTCCCTATTGCATGGTTATATTTATACATAGCCATGTCATATTCTTTAGTTAGAGTTTACGGAGCCCCTGGCAATGACTTATTCTTGATTTTTTGGGCTCTTCAACTTGTATTCAATACTTTATGGACTCCCGTATTCTTCGGTCTCCACAGAATAAAGCTAGGTTTTATA
>CABZEG010000035.1 GCA_902524655.1 uncultured Alphaproteobacteria bacterium
TGTAAATATTCGCAAGGATAATTCTGAAGGATATTTTGTTATAATAGAAGGTTATTAAACACCTTCAAACTTGAATCAAACTACTTTAATGGGTTGTTTCTTTCTAACTTCTCATATCCGTTTTAAGTGTTTTGAGAATATATTTTTTAATTAGAAGATTTTTAAGGTATAGTGAATTACAAAGAATACAATTTAAGTGATTAAATTAACATAGACAAATATACCCGTTCCCATATTTGAGTATCTCGTTATTCATACAAATATTCCTCTTAGATATATTAAAATAACAAAGAAGGAAACCCAGTAACCGACAATATCTATAAAACGATTAAGGTAATCAAAAGTCTAGTTTTGAAGAAGAAAAATCCAAAACAAGATTATACATATCAAAACAAACTAACTACTTGTAATAATTTTTTGTTTATAAAAACAGAAGTACACTATCTCATTAAAACCTTAAATATGCCTGATTTAAAAACGGTGTTTACCTCTTTGATCAAATTTAGGTAACATTGTATTTTAGAAAAAATATGAAAAACCTCAATTTTACGGAAAGGTATGTAATGGTTATTTGGTTTGAAATTGCAGCGCTCGCTCTTTTACTATCTATCTCAATAAATCTTCAAAGAATGTATTTATTGATGAAAAAGAAAAATGAAAATTCAGGTTCCTGAAAATCACTAATGACTAAAACTTTCACTCTTATCTTTTTATTTGCGTGGGCATTAATGATTGTTGGATACCTTTTGGGTATGTTGGAGGTTCCGCCGACTATGTTTCTTATTGATTTAATATTTGGTTAAAAAAGGGGAGAACCCAGGCTAATTTAATTTGGGTTCTCCGTCTATGAGGATAAAATTTGAAAAAAAAATAGAAGCAATTTATGTTCCAAATGTTTTTTTGACACTTAATAATATTTAGTTCCCAATTATTTTTTTTTGAAAGATAAAAGATAAACTTTTGTTCTTAACGGTATTTACAAAATAAAATCGACAAGATAATGACAAAGATTGTTTTTAGTAGAAAAGGATTTGATAGTACTGCCGGTGGTATTCCAAGTATTAAAAGAGACAAATATCTAAAAAGTTTCCCAATACCTTATAAAAAAAACACCTTGACTACATATAATAGTCTTGGTTTAGGAAAAGACGTTCAAGAATTATCAAATTATAAGATCAATGCAACTGACACTTGTCATCATGATCCTAATCTTGATTACGGAGAATTTGGACAAGTTGGTGCTGCACAATCTCATTTAGAAAATAATAATGTAGGAGTTGGAGATCTTTTTTTATTTTGGGGGTGGTTTAGAGAAACTTTGACAGTAAATAAGAAAACTATTTTTTCTAAAGATGATCCTGGGCATTATCGTTTTTTTGGTTGGATGCAAATTGGAGAAATTATTCACCTTGGTAAAGATCCAAGTTGGTATTTAAAAGAAGAACCTAGTTCTATGTCACATCCTCACACAATTGGGTCTTGGGGAGACAACAATACTTTATACTTAGCAAGTAATAAACTAGATGCTTTTGGTTTGAAGGAATATTACGGATTTGGTAAATTCAAAGCATCTGAAAAAACAAATTTAAGTATCAATCCATCTGTTAAAAAATCGAAGTGGATCTGCCCAAAGTGGTTGAATCCAAATCACGGTGGATGCGGAATGACCTACCATAAAGATTCTAAGAGATGGAATGATGAAACTGTTGATATTGTTGGAAGAGGACAAGAATTTGTTGCTGAACCCAAGAAAATTAATGATTGTAAAAAATGGTTAATCAATATTTTTAAAGATGCTCATACCATAGATGAGGTTGAATACTTTAAAAACTAAAAAATTGAGTCAAATAAAGAGTTAAGTCCTAATTAAATAAATGTCTTTATCAAAACCAGTAAAGGGAATTTACGGTGTTAGGTTTGTACGAAGAGACGCTATAGTATATTATTTACTAAAAATAAAATTTGAAAATAACAAAACACACAACGCCAAAAATCTTACAGCATGATAGAGTAAATGTTTCTGTAGGTATTACTTATGCAAGAATACACTTACATTAGATCAGCAAAAGAGATGGAAGAGAGAGGAACGAATGATTACTCTTCCTTCTCAAAAACTAAAATCTCACTGCTACCTATGGTCCATAGACCTAATGTGACAAATAAAATTAATAATCTTATGATCCAAATAACCAAGTTTGGTTGATCATTGTGAATGAAGTGGAGATTCCATCCCTGTTTATTCATTTCTGTAATTTTGTTTTGCATTTTACCTTTTGTGCTACCAAATATAAGTCCAATAATACCACCACTATATCTTAGTCTTTCTACTTTATTAATTTTTGTCAAAACTCTCCTCCCTAAAAAAAAATTTACATTTATACAAATTCCATAATTTTAGTATTCGTAGTCAATTGTATAAAATTGATCAAGTGTTTGCATCATAGATAGTTAGAAAATTCATTCTACAACTTTTGGTTCGAAGAACTAAAACGAGTATCATTGTGCTTTTTATAGTTTTTACGAATTGATGTTAATCCAAATTAATATTCAGTGGTTTTTTGCTCGCTATAAATATTTTTACAACGATGGGACTATGAAAAATCCAATTATTATTCAACCTCTGGATTTTCTCTTTCTAAACTCTCATCTTTCATTTTTACTTCTTCCCTATGGAATGTATATGATAACGTTCGAACTTCTTTCCACGAATGGATAGATATCCTTCCTATTTGAACCATCATGCGATTTGGTCAAAGTTCTTTCTTTTTATTTTTGTTCAGTGATTGTCTCAGAGAGAAAGAATCGTTATGCTGAATACTGTGGAACTGTAAAAGGTAGGTGACGGATAGTAATGGGAAAATTATATTAGCATTTTTAGAAATTGAGGTTTTAAACTTTAAAAACAAAGACAATGTTGCGCAATATTTGGAAAAGTATCAAAAACTTGTACCCAATCAAAAGGGAATTGGTTTAGAGGACTTTTTTTATGTAAATTGTCAGACATCTCGTTGTTTATTTTTTGTATGAATGATACAAAAAAAGTGGAAAACAGATTATTAAATTTGCAGATAACTAGAGACAAGAAAATAAATTTAAAATCGCTGACTCAATGGTTTTGGATGGAAAGTTAGAATGTTATTATAATCTGAGGACAAAAACAGTATACAATATTAAAAAAGCAAAAGGCAATGCATAAGATGAGTGTTTTCAGAAATGTTGTTCTTAATTTCAAGTCAAAAGATGATTGTGAAAACTACATTGAAAGATATAAACCTTTTATGGATACGTTTGATGGCACAGGACTTCAATCATTCTATCTATGTCGATTGACTCAAGACTCTCTTTTAATTTTTGCGATGCTTGATACGGAGGAAAATGCAAAAAAGTTACTTGAGAAAGCTGGTGAATGGAGAGAGGTAAATAGATTTGAGTTCCATGACCAAATGGTTTTGGATGGTAAAATAGAAAAATCTTGTAACTTTATGGATTGAGGGAGGACTAAGATACCAATTTTTAGAAACGTTGTTTTAAACCTAAAATCAGAAGAGGAGTGTGAAAGAGCAATTAATCTCTACAAAGAAAAGTTGTCATCGCTTATCAAAAGGGGATTATGGATGCTTACATTTGTAGACTATCAAAAGAGTCAATTCTATTTTTTGCGACTATTGATACGGAAGATAATGCAAAAAAGATATTTAAAGTTTTGATACAATGGAGAGAACAGCAGAAATTTGACCTTGTAGACTCTATAGTTTTCGATGGTCCAGTTGAATGGCACAAAAATTTTTAAAATGAAAAATTTAGAAAAGAAAAAAATTGCTTCAACGCAATTTGAAGCAGGATCAAATTTGATATGATGTTAATATACTTTGAATTGAGATATACAATTTATTAAAGGTCATCGGTATAATGACCGGAAGTATCTCGGTCATACTCAGTTAGATAAAAGAGACTAGTTCGAGAAATTTTATAGGTTTATGGGATAATGGTTAGTCACTTTTTGTCTCAAAATCCAAACCAGAAGATGAAGACGTTTAAGCTGTCCGACCTTAGTGGACTGTCCTAGAAAAAACAAATGGATAATGATTAGTAGCGGTTTTTGGAGAGACAACAAATTTTGCAGATCAATTGTAAATGAGGTAAAAAAAGGATTATCGGACTAATTAATGACTTAAGCCTTCACCCTTTTCTTTCTCTTATTGAAAAAACGTGAGCGGCGAAAAAATTCTGTCCGCGAATACATAGGAAAACTTTTTTGAGTAGCTAAATAGCATTTTTTACTAAGTGCGTGTCTATTTTCAATAGAAATTTATTTTGTCATACAGTTAATGTTGGTAAAGTGGAAAACCTTTAGCAAGAAAATTTTACAACGATAAACCAAAAGATCTAACTGTATTTGTTAAATTCCAAATATGAAAAATAGAACAAAAAAAAATGATAAACTTTTTGCGTCAATGAGGGAAAACTACCTTTTGGCACAAGAGCATTTGCCCGATGGTTTCAAAAGTAAACATTGGGATGTTTTTGATAGGGAATTTGTTAGATTTTTTGATAATCATGACGTTTGGGAGCGTATGCTGCGTAACCAGCTTACGTTAGGGTTGAATGATAATTTAGCCGAAATATCAAATAGAAGATTCTTAGATAAAAAAGATAATCTTTGGCAAGATTTACGAAGGGGAAAAATTAAAGATGTTATCTTTGAAAAACATGACGATAAACGTTTCCAGCAAGAAATTAATCATTTAAAAGCAATTGTCGCTCATACAGATTTAAAGTATGTAATTGAAAATTGCTTAACAGACGTCGGTAGCCCTGTCATCACAAGAATTAAAGTAGCTCTTAAAGGATCAAACCATATCATTAATTATAATATTCATGATATGAGTGATCTATATCACTCATGGTTAATTTTAGAAAAATTAAATCAACAAAAGTCTCACAATCCAATAATTTGTGAAATTGGTGGCGGTTATGGTGGGCTGGCTTCTAAAATAAAGTCGAATATAAAGGGCGCAAAAATAATGATGTTTGATTTGCCAGAGGTTAATGCTTATCAAACTTTTTATTTATCAAAGGTTTTCGATGGTGCTGTTATAAAGGGATACAAAGAATTCAGCGAACAAGGGATTTGTATCTTTGAAAAAGATTTTGACTTTCTCATACTCCCTGGATGGGTTATCAATCAACTTCCCCGAGCATCTGTCGATCACTTCATAAACATAAGATCGATGATGGAAATGAATAAAGAGAATTTAGAGTTTTATTTCAGGGCTATACAAACTTCAATTAGGATCGATGGAACTTTCTCATGTTTTAATAGATATTCTAAGTTGGTTGGAGAGTTCAAAAATAGATTGAAGTTGTACCCTTTTGATAATGATTGGCAAGTATTATTGTCTAAACCATCTGTTTTTCAACCACATATTCATCAATTTATCTTGCAAAGAAAAAATAATTCTCATTCAAATTTTAGACAGAACTTGCAAAGTATTATAAAGGATTCATAGGTATATAAACAAATTAATTCATTCAATTTAGAGTCATGTCCAGCAACCGTGCTATTTTGATAAAATGAAACGAATTCGATATCTGATGCGAATAGAATAGTATTAATTTATAGAAAGCTACTTTCTATACTCAGGAATGAGTTAAAAAAAAGGTAAACATGGCGAAGACGAAGAAATACATGACGTTTTTAAATATAGCAATAAGTAAAGGCAGATGCCCTGAAAGACTTGGGGGTCAGCATATCGTTATGATTTATTTGTTTAGTTTTCTAGAGTCAAAAACCAGAAATTTTATCCAATGAAAAATCCAAGCTCTCGTTGCAAATGAATGCGTTTTACAAAATTCTTTTCTCACAAGCTGAACTTCCTCTGAAAGCCACCACTTATCAATATTATCGAAGGTTTTATTTATATGGACAACCGCATCTTCGTAAGATGAAAAAATAATTTTTGCCTGCTTTAGATTTAAAAATAATTCTGCTACATTATCACAAACCTCCATATGTCCTGGCTCCCAATAACAGACAATAGGTATGTTCCAAGCTAGTGCATAATGGAAAGTAGTGCCAAAATGATTTGAAACCAAAAGTTTTGCATCTAACATTTTATCTGTTAATTCAAGAAGCGAAATAGATTTAAAGCTTTTAAACTTTAAGCCCTCATTTAAGAGGATCTGTTCTGAGTCAATTTGATTAGAGTGAAATACATGGGGCCGATAAACTACCTTTTTTCGAATCCTCTTTCGAAGAGCTTTAAAAAATTTATTTCTATTGTTGATCTCAGCTAAAGTTTCATGAGGGAGATGTAAGCCATCTAACCTTGCTGACCTTAGATTGTATGAAATATCAAAGAAAAGCAAATCGCCGCTCTTTTCTTGATTAGGGCGACTTCTTTTTTGTTTCAACAAAATTGGCACTGGTAAAGGAATGAATTTTGTGGTTAAAAAATCGAAATACTTATCCCAACCCCAAGTTAAAAATACATTTTGACTAAATTCGTAAATGTATGAGGCGTCAAATCCTAAGCGAACGCCATACCCAGATCCATGCTGTATATTTATAACTTGCACACCCTTAGTCTCATGGTAGGCTTTTATTATGTTTTTCTCATCATCATGCGCGTCACTGGGCGACACGTAAATGCCAGTTTTTGGATATTTGTTTTTCTTAATAACTTCAGCAATAAAGCCATTTTCAAGATTGCTTATTTTGATAAAACTTTTGATTTTATAATATATTCTTTTAAATTCGTCAGGTAGGTCACTCGGACTTGGAGGTATCAGAATGTTTCTTTCTTTACTGCTTTTTAACTTTGGAATTAAAAAAGTGAGAAATATACAAAATAAGTTAAATTTCCATTCTGAGCCTGGAATCGATACAGTTTGATTGTTTTTAATAAAATTAAGTATCTTATTCTTTATAAATAAGTAAACTCCTGATGATTTAGTTTCTTTTGAATTGCTTTGATAGGAAACTGAAGAAGTTGACACTGGATGAAAAATTCTTGGAGAAAAAGATTTATCGTGAATAAGCTCCCAGTTTTCTGGTCTTAACTCTGATACGATAAACGAGGAAAGCCAATAGTCAAATTCTGCACCAGATGTAGTTGTTCCGAAAGAGTGAACACTTTTGAAATACCATTTTTTTTGCGGAGCTACAACGGATGTCTTTCGAATATCTTTTGTGTTTTGAATAAATTTTTTTATATAAAGATAGCGCACATAAGCTATCTGGATTAATAGATGATTTGAGTAACCTGCTACCCTCATCCAGAAATGCTCATCAAAATTTGTATTGTTTGCTTTATTTAAATTGCGACTTAATTCTTTTATATTGCTTTGAACTTCTTTCGAACAAGCTAGGCTAGCATGGTGTTTCGCGTTAGTGGAGTCTAAAATTTTGGTATAAGATTTTTTATAAAAACTAGGTTCGATATTTTCGTGTTCTTGAAAAATCCAGGGACCTATCACTAGTTCATTCGCAAATTTTGATAAATGCTTTCCGCATAAAACAACATTCTTATTCATTGAAATATTTATGGCGCTTCCTCTGTATCCTATAATTTTTTCAGAAGTTTACTGGTTTTGAAGTATCCATTTAATACCAGAAAGACCTTTGTTTGTACTATTAAACCCTAATCTTTTAATAGAACCTATTTTAAACGTAGGATCTTCGACTAAAGTCAAAAATTTAATTGCCTTTTTGGAACTAAGCAAAAATATTTTCAAAGTCAAGATTTGCGTAACCTGAAGTTTATATTTTAACAAATAGTCCTGAATTAGAGTTTCCTTATTTCTGAGGTGAATTAACAGATAAGCGTAAATGAGATATTTAAAATTATTCATAACGTCCTAACTTATTGATTTAGTACTCATAGTTGATAGTAGCTTCGGTGTTTCGTTGACAAAATCGCCAATCCTATTACCAAACTCGAAAGCTAAATAAGACTGCTGCCATTTTTTGCCTCATATATAGTAAATACGTCGTTATCCATTGTATCTACTTTTTAAAAAATATCTATTTGGAAGTAAGGAGCTAAACATTACATAACAAGTTAATTTTCTAACTTTCATGCCTTGGGTGTTGTTCTACTTAAGATAAAGTACTTGATATTGTTACATATTAGGTAAAAATATAAGAAAAGTTGAATGAAAATTACGTTATTCCATACAAAAAAAACAATTTTCAAGTATTTGAATAAACCAGAGAGGGAATCATTTACTATTTTTTCTTATCACGGTCTAAATTGAGGATCAGTAAAGAAAGTTATCTTATACCTATTTTTATAAAAGACTTTATTGCATATTAGACATATTCCAGCTACAGTTTCCGAGTGGAAACGTACACTTAGACTCATATTTTCTTAATTTTTGATTGGCAACCAATGAAGTCTGTTTTAATTACTGGTGGCACTGGCTCATTCGGTCGAAAGTTCTGCGAAGAAATGCTAACAAAAGCAGAAGTAGAAAGATTGGTGGTATTTAGTCGCGATGAGTTAAAGCAGTATGAGATGTTTGAAGAATTTAAAGATAATGAGGCCCTAAGCGGATATATTAAAGAAGATAAATTACGGTTTTTTCTAGGTGATATTCGTGATAGGGATCGGTTGTCAACAGCCTTAACGGGTGTAGATACCGTTGTCCATGCAGCCGCTCTAAAGCAGGTACCTGCAGCGGAATACAATCCATTTGAATTTGTAAAAACTAATGTACTTGGAGCACAAAATGTAATTGATGCTTGCTATGCAGCTGGGGTAAAGACGGTTGTTGCATTATCTACAGACAAAGCTGCAGCGCCAATTAATGTTTATGGAGCTACGAAGCTATGCTCTGATAGATTGTTTACATCGGCTAATAACTATAAAGGTACACAAGAAATAAAGTTTCTTGTTGTTAGATATGGAAATGTAATGGGAAGTAGAGGCTCGGTTATTCCACTTTTTACGAAACAAAAGAGCAGAGGTAAGATAACAATAACAGACGAGAGAATGACTCGTTTCAATATCAGCTTAGAGCAGGGAATTGAAATGGTTTTAGAGTGTCAAAAAATTTCTATTGGAGGAGAGATATTTGTACCTAAAATCCCAAGTTATAGAATTTGTGATTTAGCACAAGCAATCGCTCCGGACTGTGAGACGGAAATCATAGGACTTCGTCCTGGCGAAAAACTTCACGAAGAAATGATTACCACTTCTGACGCAAATGATACTATCGATATTGGAAAATATTTTGTTATAACCCCTCCTGCCAACAAAAAGGTAAAAGAGTATTATTTCGACAAATTTAATGCAACTAAGGTCCCAGAGGGCTTTTCTTATAATAGTGGGCAAAATAGTGAATTTTTGAGTGTGGAAAATCTGAAAGAGCTGATAGCTAGATCATAATGGATCTTCTTGACAAAATTAGGATCGGAACGGTTCATTTCGGTAAAACCTATGGTATTGGAAACCCTAATGGAGAATTATTGTCAGATCAAAACCTTTCCAATTTTTTTGATGAATGTATAAAGAAAAATATCTACAAGATTGACTCTGCGAATGATTATGGCATAGCTCATAAAAGAATAAACAGTTGTTTTAGCAAAAATTTTGAACACAAAATAAATCTATCAACTAAAATTTCTTTAAGATCATATTCAACGAACTTTAAAAATCTTGAAAACCAAATTGAGGTAGAGCTTGAAAAGATAAAATCAATTTTCAGAATTGATCAAGTAAAAGATATATTGATCCATAATGGAGACGATTTTTTAAGCTTGAAAAGTTCTTACATAAATAAAATAAAAAAAACAGTCAAACAACATTTCCCTAGGTCTAATTTTGGATTATCTGTTTATTCTATTGAGTGCCTTAAAGACAATAATATTAGGACCTTTGATTTGATTCAATTTCCATGTAGTTATGCAGATCAACGGTTTAAGAGAGCTTTTGTGAAAAGAGATTTTGAAGGGAAGAAGCAAGCTCGTTCAATATTTTTACAAGGGCTATTGCTAATGGAAAAGGATGAATTACATCAATATTTCAAAAAATACGTGAGATATTTCACACAATTTGAGGAATTATGTAAAATAAAAAACATATCTAAAATCGATATGTGCTTGGGATTTGTTATTTTAAATCCTTTAATTGATGAGGTTGTTATTGGAGTACAAAATATTTCTCAACTAAGAGATCTTATAAATTCAGTCAAAAGGCTTGAGGCCTCAGCACAAAGTGATTTCGAATTTGAAAGTATATTTCCTGAGAATGATCAATTAATTTTGCCTTATAACTGGAGACTTGGATCATGACAGTCGGTATAATAGTTCAAGCGAGAACGCACTCATCTAGACTTCCATTTAAAGTATTAAAAGAAATAGGTGAAAAACCACTAATTGAATACCTTTTGGAAAGATTAAAAAGAGTTAAAAATGCTGATAGATTAATTGTTGCCACAACAAAAAAGGATGCTGATAATCCTATTGAAAGGATATGCAAAATAAAGAAAGTCGATATTTTCAGAGGAAGTAATAATAATGTTTTGCGGCGTTTCTATAAAACTGCAGTACAATTTAATTTAAATATAATAGTTCGAATAACTGCAGATTGTCCTCTGAGTTGCCCCGATTTAATTGACAAAATGATAGATAAATTCACTAAAAGTACAGATTTAAATTATTTGTCAAATACAATTCAACCTACTTATCCAGATGGTTTAGATATAGAAATATTTACAAAAAGTTCGCTTGAAGAGGCTCATCAGTTCGCTAAAACAGAGTTCGAAAGAGAGCATGTGACACCATATATGAAAACCAGCAACAAAATGACAAAATCTAATTTTTTTATGGAAAAAGATTATAGTCATCTAAGGTTAACAGTTGACTATCATGAAGACTTCACTTTTCTACAGCTACTATCGCAGAAGTATCCTCAAATTTGGAAAGCAGACTACTATTCAATTATTAAAATACTTAAAAAGGAAAGCCATTTATTATTGAATAAGAGGACTACAATGCGAGATGAAGGATCACTGATGAATAAAAATAAAAAATTGTGGAACAAAGCGAAAGACAACATTGTAGGTACAACAATGTTATTTTCTAAAAACCCAAACCTTCATTGTCCTGGGAAGTGGCCAGCTTATTTTAAGAAGGCTAAAGGTTGCGAAATCACAGATATTGACAACAGAAAATTTCTAGATTTCTCTTATATGGGAGTTGGTACTAATCTTCTTGGATACGGAAATAAAATAGTAGATAAGGCAGTACGCCAGACAATTAATCAAGGCAATATGTCGACACTAAATTGTCCAGAAGAGGTTTTACTATCGGAGAAACTATTATCATTAAATCCGTGGGCATCACAGGTTAAATTTTGTAGATCTGGAGGAGAAGCTAATGCAATTGCATTGCGTTTAAGTCGAATAAGCTCACAAAGAAATAAAGTAGCCATATGTGGCTACCATGGTTGGCATGACTGGTATTTATCAGCTAACTTAAATAAAAAAAGTAACTTGAATGAACATCTTTTAAAAGGCTTAGGAGTAGAAGGCATACCACCCAGTTATGGAGAATTAATAACTACTTTTAGATACGGCAAAAAAGAAGAGTTCGACAAGGCAATAACAGATCCGGCTTGTGGAACTGTGATAATGGAAGTTGCTAGAAACAAAAAAATTGATAAGGGTTTTTTATCTTACATAAGAGAAAGAACTCGTTTTTATGGGATTAATTTGGTTTTTGATGAGTGTAGTTCGGGTTTCAGGAAGAATCTTGGTGGCCTGTATGAAGACCTTGACTTCGCACCAGATGCAGTGATGTATGGGAAGGCTTTGGGAAATGGATATGCAATAAACGCAGTATTGGGAAGTAACAGTTTCATGAAAGGTTCCGATACTACTTTTATTTCAAGCACATTTTGGTCTGAACGCATCGGTCCCACTGCTGCTCTGGCTACTTTAGACGTTATGGAAGAAGAAAGAAGCTACGAAGCTGTACATAGAATGGGAAATGAATTTAGAAACGATTTAACGAAAATCTGCTCTCACCTCGGCTTGAAAGTTGATTTTTTGGGTATTCCAGCTCTATCCACATTCCTTATAAACGATCTAGATCCTTTAGAATTCAAAACGTTTATTGCTCAGGAAATGCTCAAAGAAGGTTATCTCACTACAAATACCATATATTTTTCAATTGCTCATACTAAAGAAAAAAGAGAAGAATGGCTTGGAAAGCTTTCTGAAGTTCTGAGTAGGCTTTCAGAATTGGTGCATAAAAAAAAATCATTAAAAAAATTTATTGAAGGAGACCTATGCATTACCGGTTTTGGACGACTTAATTAATGATAGTTTTACTAGGAGGTAGTGGTTTTTTAGGGTCAAGAATACAGAATTACCTCCAAACAAAAAATATAGCTTTCGTAACAATTGGCAGGAGTAATGAAAATAATTTCATAGCCGATTTTCATAATCAAACTGCTTTCATGAAAACTTTATTCAGTTTAAACCCCTCAGTGGTAATTAACTGTATTGCAGCTACTGATATTGAAAACTGTGAAATTAATTCGGAATATGCTTATGAGGCGAATGTTTACATCCCAGAATTACTTGCAAATTGCCAAAACTATCAAAACTTTAAAATAATTCATATTTCCACAGATCATTTCTACGATAAAATAAGGTCAAGTGAAGAGGAAACAGTAATTCTTAATGAATATGCTAATACTAAATTATTAGGAGAACTTGCTCTCAGTAATGAGAATGTGCTAATCTTCCGCACAAATTTCTTTGGGCTTGATGAAGCTAATAGAGGGAGAGGCTTAATAGAAAAGGTTATAAAAACAGTAAACAAGGGACACGTTTTTGAGGCATTTACTGATGTTTTATTTAATCCGTTGTTTGTAGATGATTTGATCAAGCTTATAATTCTATCAACGGAGAAATTCAATTCAGGTATTTTCAACATAGGATCGAGCAGTTATTGCTCAAAAGCAAAATTTGTAGCAATGTGTTTCGAAAAGCTCGATCTCGATATGAACTTATATGAACCAATTAGCTCAGAAAATATAAAAAATCGGGTGAAAAGACCCAGAAAAATGGTTTCAAAGCTAGATAAAGCATCAAGCCAGCTAGGTTTTTCTTTACCGTCCCTAGAAGACACCTTTGCCCGCTTTATCAAAAGAGATAAAGCAATATTATCAAAAAGGAAAAAATTAGATGAATTTTAATCTTAATGGAAGGCTAATTGGAGAGGATTGTCCAACGTATTTCATAGCCGACATTGCTGCAAATCATGACGGAAGTTTAAAAAGAGCGATTGATCTGATAAAAAGAGCCAAGGATGCAGGCGCTGACGCAGCTAAGTTCCAACATTTCAAAGCCGAGACGATTGTGAGTGATCGTGGCTTTAAGACATTGAAAGGTGTTAACACTCATCAAGACAAATGGAGAAAATCTGTTTTTCAAGTTTATGAAGCGGCATCAATAAATAATGAATGGAATTCAAAACTTCTAGAAGAGTGCAAAAAGGTAAACATAGACTTTTTTACTTCTCCTTATGATCCATCGCTAGTCGATATAATTGATGAGTTTGTTCCAGCCTACAAAGTTGGGTCTGGTGATATCGATTGGTTAGAAATTCTAGATAAGATAGGAAAAAAAAATAAACCTGTAATTATTGCAACAGGAGCAAGTCGACTGGAGGAGATAAAAACTGCCGTCAACACTATCTCAAAACATCATGATGCAATAGCTTTGCTGCAATGTAATACCAATTATACAGGGAGCAGAAAAAATTTTAATTACATTAATCTTAATGTATTATTACAGTTTAGAAGAGTTTTCCCTGAAATGGTAATCGGTTTAAGTGACCACACTCCAGGACATACGACCGCGGTAGGTTCGGTTGCTTTAGGAGGAAAAATTATAGAAAAACATTTTACGGATGATAAAAATAGGACTGGCCCTGACCATAGATTTTCAATGAACCCTCGAAACTGGCGGGCTATGGTGTTGGCTGTTAGAGAATTAGAGAAATCATTAGGTAGTGGAATAAAGAGAATAGAACAAAATGAAATCGACAGTTTTAAAGTACAAAGGAGAAGTATTAGAGCAAAAAAACAACTTTCAAAAGGAACGGTTCTCAAAAGGAGTTATTTGGAAATATTAAGACCAAGATCAGAGAATGGTCTTAGTCCCACTTTTATTGAAAAAATTGTGAGCCGTACATTAACAACAAACATCGAAAAGGGAGACGAAATAACTTGGAAAAGTGTCGGACTTTAATCGCTATCCCAGCATTCAACGAAGAGGAAACTATAGGAGATGTAATTAAAAAAGTAGAAGAATTTGGAACTGTATTGATACTAAATGATGGGTCAACAGATAATACAAAAAGGATAGCTCAAGAAAGGAATTGTAAAGTTATTTCGCATAAAAGTAATAAAGGATATGATAAGGCATTTCATACAATCTTTAATTATTTTAGCAATAGCAAGTTCGATTTATTAATAACCATTGACGCGGATGGACAGCATCCTACTAAAAAAGTCTTAGAAATTATAAATTTTTATTCGGTGAACTACTTTGATCTTTACATTTGTGAAAGAAAAAAATTCAATAGACTTAGTGAGTATATCTTTTCATATCTTTCTAAAAACATAGTCGGAACCAAAGATCCATTGAGTGGTATGAAGGGATACAGCAGAAATTATGTTAGAGATTTTCTTAATACGGGGCGATCGTTTGACTTAGGTATTGGACCTTGCATATTTGCAAAAAAAACTGGAAGAGTAATAGAGTGCTCTGGCATTGATGTTTTTAGTAGAGTAGGAAAATCACGAGTTGGATCAAAAATGAATATTGCTAAAAAATTGTATAATATATATAAAAAAATTAGGCTTGATATTGCATAGAATTGTAAACTCACTTAACTCTATTTGTTTATTAGGAAAGATGTAAAAAGTTTCCAATCAAAAATTCGAACCTTTTTATAAGTAAGTAGCACTTTTGAATAATTTATAAGGCTTTTAAATTCATTTACTCTTTTTAGGAGAGGAGTAGGGGTTTCTGTGTACGAGCATTTCTGATATAATTAAACATGCTAAATTTAATTAAAAAGTGGTTTATTTTTAAAAAAAAAGAAAATTTTGGGGCTGATTTTTCTGATCTTTCCGTTATTTGGATACATGGAGCAAACCAATCTGGACTATCATTTCAGTACTTAAGATCGTTGACCCGCTTTAAAAATGAATTAGTGGTTGAATACGATACATCTGAAAGGTTTTATAATAATTTAGAAATGCTTTCTAAAAAAATTGACCAAATCAGAGGTCCATATTTTATTATCGGTCACAGTTTGGGAGGTCTATATGCTCTTCATCTTACTAGGTACATCGATATTGCAGCGGCAGTTAGCATTAGTACTCCTTTTGCAGGAAGTTGGACGGCAGATTGGGCGAGATTTTTTGTGCCAACTTACCAATTATTTAGAGATGTTGGTAGAAGGTCGACCCCTATAAAACAGTCGCAGGATATAACGCTTCAAATTGATTGGACCCAGATAGTGAGTACAAAAGGAAATGTGCCTTATCATGGAGGTCAAAACGATGGGGTATGTACAATCAAGAGTATGAAATCTAGAGATGATATGCAATTAATAGAGGTTCCTCATACTCACTTTGAAGTAATGTGTTCTGACTATGTAGCAGAAATAATATTAGATAATTATAAAAAAGCTTGCAGAAAGCACACGAACTAAGACGATAATTAAAAAAACATTAATGAAAAACTTGGTAATAAGTAGAAAAGGCATCGACCCTACTTCAGGTGGCAGAGCTTCGCCAATACTTGCAAATGGAGATATTTTCCTTCTTCCCATACCTCAAAAAAAAATTTTATACTTTTACGGCACTACAGATTTTAATCAAATTAAAAGCAACACTATTTATATAGCATCAAGAAATTTAACTTTCTCTGATAGAGTAAGGGATCAAATGGGGCATGGTACATTTAAAAAACTGCTAAAAATCTAATATTGACTGCAAAAGGTATGACGAGATTTAGATGGTAATTCCCAAGAACAAATTTTTCTACAACATTAAAAACTTATTTTGCTATAGATTAAAGTGGAAAGATGAAAGAAATTATTTATTAGTCTGCTCGGGTATTGGTCAAGAATTTATTTTGAATGGTCATGAAAACCTATCTATAGTTTCTTGGGCATCTTACCTCATACATGTTTATGGAAGATATTATTATTAAATTTTCACCCTGTTTTATATGAATCGGATCTATAGAGAGCCTTTGATTTCGTAACTTGTTAATATTTTATAGAAATGAAAAATGACTATAAAATTGTTTTGAGTTAAAGGAACATCATGAGACTGTTTATCGATGGTGATATAGATGCCCGTAGACATGTTTTCTTAGTAATATCTATTTAAAATGTGTGACAAAAAATTTCACGTAACAGTGATCTATTGCTACTCGGGAAAAATAAAAAGAAGTGATAAAGCGTGATTATGGTAATTTAATTTATTTGGGCTAGTGTCAATGGAATAACAAATATGCCGTATGGGTAAGTCACAATGCTCCATTTGATTAAGATAACTTTTTGAAAGGGCTAAAATGTATAAAGTTGATAAAGAAAATTTTATGAGTTCAATTTGGAAAAAATACAATTCAACAAAAGACATAGAGTTATTAGCGAAAGCTTGTGAAGCAGCACCTTTTTTTGGACAAAAAGAAATGGCATTTGAAATCGCCAGAATTTTGAGATTGGTTAGTAACAATAAAAGTTTAATAAATCCGCTAGAGGATCAATTTAAAAGGGGAAAGATAAATTAGTGAAACCTTGACAAACATGCTTATGAGGAAAGAGATGGCGATTGAATTTGTTTTAATAGAAAGGGCAATTTTTAAAAAGCGATTAAAGCTCTATTGGTCAAGTTTTCTTTAAAGAAACTAAAAAACGTAATGCCTTGCCTTGATCATTAACGTCAGAATATAATTTATCTACGTTGCTGGGTCATTGGGTTTTATTTTCTGATCTTTGACTCTATCCTGCTAATTCACTATTGAATGAATATCGTTCATTTGGATAATTTTATTAAAGGTCGATAAATAATTTCCCCATTAAAATAACTAGATCTCTCATCAAAGGCAGCTCATTTTTATTTGTCAATTTTATAGGTTTGAGTTTCAATTATCCCGTTGGCAGCGACACTACTTTTTATTATCAACATGCCGTTAGACAAAAGGAATTCGGAGAGTTCTCTTTTATGCTCTGCCTTTTCATTTATCAGAGTACCCATGAATCTGTTATTCCACATAACTTTATATCTGTCTACCCTAATGGCGCGTACAGCTTTGGAGTCTTTTGTGCTTTGCAAATAAACGGATATAGTTAGTTCATAAATGTCAGGTGAAATTTTTTTTATTTTTAAGTTTGAGTCATGATAATGTAGCTCCTTTTGTGAAAGTATAATTTTTCCATTTTTTTCTAATGAAAAATTAATTCCTTTAAAAGTACCGATTGGTAAAGCCTTTTCACTCGCTAAAACTTGCGAAGAAAAAACTATTAATAGAAAACATAATATTTTCATTTGCAAACGGCTTTATATTTTTTGACAAATTGTGTCTATATTGCTTTTTGGTGGGCTTGATTGATTTTATAAACTACACTTAAAGCATTTAGTTTTTTATTTATTTATTTTTCTCTCGGCGATCCAATCAGACCATCAAAAGCCTTGAACTCCTAGTTAATCCTGAATTTATTTTACTCTTTCTCCTTCAACAGATAGTAGTCATGATTTAAAGATAAAAACTTTATTATTTTACAAATATGGCTCTTTAGTTCTTTCAGAATTACAATGTTTTTATGGACAAATATTCTGAATTTCTACTGTTGATGTTGTATATAAATATACTTTTTGACAAGTTCAAGTGAATTCAAATATCTAAAGTAAAAGCTATGTTGAGGTAATTTTTAACTAATTACTTTTTCACGCTAAATGATACTAACTTGGTAAATATAGCGTTGAACTTTTTAGTAAGGTTAGGTTTGTTGGAAATGGCTGGAAATGTCACTTACCAACAAACCTACCGATGACAGTAGGAGTTACCTACTACAACATAGATAGTCCGAAAAGAATAGTTTCCTAGCGACAATTTTTCGCATTAACAAATCGGAGTTTCTTAGTTGTACTAATCATTGGATATATCTATCTAATTTAAAAGAAGCATTCAATAAAATGTCCAAATACTTTGAAAACAGATAAGGGTTATTTTAAAGCATTATATTCTACGGTACATTTTAAAATTATAATAACAATAGTTATTCGGTTTTTATGCTGTGTATTGAGGGTTTGATGCACTTGTCAAGCTCAAAGAAGAAAAGTTTTTAAGTCATCTGCTGTCTACCTAATGAGGAAAACATACATTCACAATATGCACTACGCTGAAACGGTTGTATAATCGTTTATTATGAATGAATATCGTTTTGACTAAGACGATAAATGTAAACACAACGTATAAAAAATTTATTTTGAAAATTAAACCAGTAATTCAAAGCATAGCTTCTTTGAGCCTTTAATATAAATATCTAGAAACTTCTTCCCATAAAATATACTGCTCATTATTTATTGAACATTGTTCACGCGTTAAAGAATAGAATTAATATAGAAAAATGCAAACGAGCAAAGTCTGTTCATTTAGCTTTTTATTGACCATAATTATAGCAATGGGGTAGCCTCATTACAATTTAGGTAGAAAATAACATGATTTTAATATTGGTCGCCGTCAAAGAAGAACTTAGTTCCCAAGATTTACCCGATTTTCAGATAAAGTATACTGGCGTTGGAAAGATAAATGCCTCGATTAAGACTTTAGAAGCGATCAAAGATTACTCTCCAACTTGTGTAATTAACTATGGGACTGCTGGAAGTTTAAACAAAAGATTGAAGGGATTAGTAGAAGTTACTAAATTCTCTCAAAGAGATATGGATGCTTCACCACTAGGTTTCCAGATTGGTCAGACACCATTCGATAATATTGAAGATATAAGTTTTGGAAATACTGGGTACAGTTGTGGCACAGGAGATTCTTTTGTTACATATACACCTAAATTGAAAACAGATCTCGTTGATATGGAGGCATACGCCATCGCAAAAATTTGTTATTTGAATGATATAAAGTTTCGATGTTTTAAATATATCTCTGATAATGCTGATGGAGATGCAAATGCCGACTGGGTTAAAAATATCTCCATGGGTAAGAAACTATTTGTCAAAAAGATGAGAGATTTAGAAACTGATTAAAATTATAAAAGGGATAATAAGATTTGGGCAGTGATTACCCCAGCATCGTTTTTTACATTTTATTACTCTTAATGCTTTCTGGGGGTATCGTTTATATTGCAAGGCAAAGTCCTCAGAAGTTCATTTTTCAAGCGCTTATATGGGTAATAATTTTTTTGGGAGTATTTGGTTTGATTGCTTTTCTGACAAGTTTGTCTTAAATAACCGCTAAGATAGTAACTAATTTTTTTTGAGACAGCCTGATTGGTAAGAAACCCACCCGATGTGTATTTTGTTGCAAAAGTCCTAAAAAGGGCTATTTAGTTGTATTGGAATATTTTTCCACTTCAATCTTTTGGAACTTGGCATTTGGAAAAAAATTTTAATAGCATTTTTGTTAAATTAACAAGTGATCATATAGACAAAAACGGGCATGTGTCAGAAGTGGGCTATCTAACTGTTGCTAATATTGCGTATTGGAAGATATGTGAGCAGGTAGGTTTGTTAAAACTCTATAATAAATATAAAATAAGCGGAATTGTTTTTGATACTCATATGGAGTTCAAAAAAGAAGTGTTTGAAGGCGAAGAGGTTATGGTTAACTTAAGCTTCAATATAGGCAAAAATACCCGAAAGCTCATAAGGCGATTAGATATTTATGACAGAGAAAATCGCTTAGTGGTCAAGATAAAATCAAATGGTGGATTTTTGGACCTCAAGAAAAGAAAAATCGTAGAGCCTCCAAAGCAGATGTTAGATACATGTCTTAAGTATTTGAGAGAGTAGGATTAACCAACATTTCTGGCTATCAAAGTGGAGGATTATTGGAAAGCAAAAGAAGTAATGCTTTTAAGGTTAAGAAAAAGTAAGGTAACTTAGCTAGTAATTATTTTTTGGTTGAAAACAAATTAAATCAGTCTTTCTGAAGTATCAAGAAGCTAAATTTTTTGACTTATAACTGGCACTCTAATATGAGGATCGAATTACTTGGTTATTAGGCTATCTCTCTGTTATGCTTATTGATACCAGGTGATTTCTAAATACGCAGCTTCTAGGACCAATGATTTCATTTGTATTGGTTACTTTACCCACAGTCTTCAAGACGCTCAATGAAGACCCTTATAAAAAGTTTCTTAGATTTATATTTCCTCGTCGTTTTAATTTTAATTTTTTTCTATTTTTATGTTGTGATTTTTTGCTTTAGGTAAATTTGTCTTCGGACGGGTACTTGAGATGAGTGTAGCAATTAGCTTTTTAATTAAAACATGCCTACTTACCCCTAGAATTACTACGATGCGGGACTTAATGCTTGAAGGTCATACAGTCTCAGGAAGGCAATTTAAAAAACTGCATAGAGCATCTGTACTTCTATATCTTCTTAAAGTAGTATTGATTCTTGCGATCTTCATCTTGTATTACACAAGATGAAGCTATTAAACTTCATAGTCGCTTTCATCATGTTTTTTTCAGAACTTGTGGTTGCGGAGATTATCAAAATAGATTCTACCACAGATGACTCATATAGCATTGAGGTTGCCAAAAAGGGCGTTGGTGAAACTATAGAGTGATTGCCAACGACTAGAGGTTATAATGTTGAATTTCTCTCAGGACCAAATATAGGCTCACTTTCAGAAAAATCGGATTTAGACGTCAGACATTTAGTCACCTTTGCTTCGCCTTGCATTTATTCATATCAATGCACGCCACATGGTAATATGGTAGCCAGGATTGATAGCAGTAGATAAGTAGTCAATAATTGAGATAAAATTGAAGAGATGGAATTGTCTCAAGTAGCACAGTCGGTACTGCAAAGACTTATTAGATTTGCTAAGTAAATGAGTAACCCGTCGTAACTTTTAAGTTTTTTTGAATTCATTTTTTCTAGCTGAGCGGACCATAGTTTCTATCTGGTTCAGAAATTTGGATCGATCTAATTTGCTAAAGGGGGACGGACCAGAAGTCATTTCGCCACTTTCGCGTATCTTTCCCATTACATCTCTCGTGGCAATTGCCATACCTATATTGTCATCAGTAAATCTTATGCCATTGGTTTTTATTACCAACGCACCTTTTTTTAGGCAATGTTCAGCAAGTTGAATATCGTTGGTTACACAGATATCTGCCTTTGCAATATGGTCTATAATCCAATTGTCGGCAGCATCGGATTCCTTATTAACGACGACTAGTTTTATAAGTGGACTACGGGACGGACGAATTCCTCCATTACACACCATATAAGTTATCAAGTCATGGCGTGTAGCGATTCTTTCTATTTCGTTTTTTACCGGGCACGCGTCGGCGTCAACATAAATTTTAACCATTTTTTAATGCTTTATGGGGATAGTGCTATATTTTACTTTCTTAGTAGACCTCATTTTTCTATGGATAAATACTATCATTTTCTATGACTTTATAAACATCCTTAGATTACCTCCTTCTGTATTTTTCGAGAGAATCTTATTTATAAATTTTTCTTGAGTATTTTCTAAAAATTCTGGGTAATATACAACATGATATTTTTCGCTGGAAGTTGAGTGAAAGGAAACACGAGATTATGATTAATGCAAACTATAAAAAAATAGGAGTGAGTCCGATATCGGGTGCTTTAGGAGCGTTAATTACGGGAGTAGAATTAAAAGAGCCTCTTCAAAACCCTGTATTTGAAGAAATTTATAAAGCTTTTTTAGAGTACAAGGTAATATTTTTTAAAGATCAGGAATTGACACCGGAAACACAACTTCGATTTGGCAAAATATTTGGACAACCTATAATCTATCCATTTGTGAAAGGTTTGCATGATTATCCTGAAATTACTCCAATTCTAAAAAAGGAAACTGACCTGAATAATTTTGGTGGGGTTTGGCATAGTGATACGACCTACCAAGAGCAACCACCAAAGGCAACAATGTTATATGCGGTTGAAGTCCCTGAGTTTGGGGGAGACACAGAATTTGCAAATCAATGTATGGCATTAGATCATCTTTCAGATGGTATGCGGAAATTCTTGATTGAAC